>JAFQSA010000045.1 GCA_017409765.1 Clostridia bacterium
GAACCACCGACACAGGGATTTTCAGTCCCTTGCTCGACCTACTGAGCTACCGAGGCATTCAAGTTTTTGAAAATGCTTGTAAATGTTACAAGCATTTTCATTTGGCGACCCGGAAGGGGCTCGAACCCTCGACCTCCAGCGTGACAGGCTGGCGCTCTAACCAGACTGAGCTACCGGGCCAAATATTGTTTTGCATAATGGTGGGCCTTCAGGGACTTGAACCCCGGACCAATCGGTTATGAGCCGACCGCTCTAACCGACTGAGCTAAAGGCCCCCAGTTGATGTCTGGTCGGGGTGAAGAGACTCGAACTCCCGACCCCATGGTCCCAAACCACGTGCGCTACCAAACTGCGCTACACCCCGATGCTTCAACATCAGCTTGATTATCTTACAATATTTTTTTGATAATGTCAACAATTTAACACAACTTTTACAAAAATATTTTTAATTTTTTTTCGGCAAAAATTTGGTGTTTGCAACAAAAGTTGACATAATCAACACTAGGATAGATTGTAACATATTTCTAGCGCAAAAATCAAGATTTTGACGACAATTTATACCCCAATTACATAACTACAGACATCCTAGAGGATACTAGTACCATTTTTAGTAAACCAAATAATAAAGGTCAAAATAAACATGCTAAAACACTAACCTTTGAAAGCGCGTACTCGTAGGACATGCGACTTGTAGGCAACATAAACCACACACAATATGTGACAGTTTTCGGCTATGGTTTACCCAAAATTACACCACAAATGCGTAATAACATTATTATATATACAAATTTTGGACAAAATCTTGTATTTTGAGAATACTTGCAAGCTTTACTTGGGAAAAATATACGTATAGCATCACTCAAGGGGGAATTTTATGGAAATATTTGTAACATTTGAAAACGGCATGATTGTGTTCAAACTAGTGGGCGAACTGGACGAGCACGCAGCGGAAAAAGCAAGACGTTTTATGGATGACGCACTACTAACCAACAACTACACGGCAATCATATTTGATTTGTCGCGATTGACCTTTATGGATTCAACTGGAATTGGTGTTGTAATTGGTAGGTACAAACTTGCGCGCAAGCAAAACAAGCGGACATACGTTCGCAACACATCGCCAACGGTAGACAAAATATTCAAAATGTCTGGACTGTACGAAATCATCAATAAGATTGGGTAGGTAGAAATATGAACACAAACAAAATGATATTGACAATTGAAGCAAAATCTCAAAACGAAAGTTTCGCACGAAGTGTTGTCGGAGCGTTTTTTAGCCAACTAAACCCCACTATCGAACAAATTGAGGACTTGAAAACTGCCGTTAGCGAAGCGGTTACCAATTGCATTGTGCACGGCTATCAAGGCGCGCAAGAGGGAAAAATTGAAATAAAGTGTATGTTGGACTTTGCAAACAGCTTCATACAGGTACAAATTGTTGACTATGGCAAAGGAATTGACGACGTGCACCAAGCAATGCAACCTTTTTACACGACTGTGCCTGGCGAAGAACGTTCGGGAATGGGATTTACCGTTATGCAAGCCTTTTGCGAAAAGGTAGAGGTGGCTTCTGGCAACGGTTGCACAAGTGTGCTTTTGCAAAAGTACATCAAATAGGTGGCAAATGCTAAGTCACGAAGAAACAATCAAACTAATTTTGCTTTCACAAAATGGTGACGAAGGCGCATTGGCAACGTTGATACAACAAAATACACCACTAATCAAAAGCATTGTAAAAAGATATCTTGGCAAAAACATCGAATATGACGATTTGTTCCAAATTGCATCAATTGGACTGCTTAAAGCCGTAAAAAACTTCTCCACTGAGTACAACGTGCGCTTTTCTACCTACGCTGTACCAATGATATTGGGAGAAATAAAGCGCCAAATGCGTGATGACGGTTACTTGAAGGTATCGCGATCGACAAAAAGTTTGTCAATAAAAATCAATCGCTATATCGAAGAACAAACAATGCTTGGCGAAAAGGAGCCAACAATCGAGCAAATTGCAAATCACTTTGAAATGAGCACCGCCGACATTGTATTTGCAATGGATGCAGGTAAAATGCCAATATCTCTCAACGAAAAAGGCAAAGATAACGACAATGACGACAACGAACTGATGGACAGAATTCCAACCGATCAAGACAAAAAGATGTTGGAAAAGATTATCCTAAAGGACATGCTGAGCAAACTTGAGCCACGCGAACAAAAAATAATGATTTTGCGCTTTTACCGTGACATGACTCAAGGAGAAATTGCAAAGCAAATGGGCGTATCACAAGTGCAAATTTCGCGATTGGAAAACAAGATTTTGGAAAAACTAAAAAGTTTGTACAATGCGGAGTAGTTAAACAATATTGATATGTACCCTACTGATGACTGGCTCAGCATTTGCCTTAGGCTGGAATTTGCAAAAAAATTAGCACATTGAGTTGTCGACTACTAGCAAGAACATTGCGTGCTTTACCAAAATATTATTCCTAATATTACGACTAAATGATTGTAATAAAATTTAATAAAACAACCAAAAAGACAACAGCAAATGCTGTTGCCTTTTTTTAGCGCAAAGAGTAAACTTGTTTAATTTATAGCAAAATTTAGATATTATGTTTGTAATAGTATTATATATTTGGTCGATTTTTGATAATGTCGACCTAATTTACTCAAATTAGAGCAAAATGCAAATAACACCACCCTTGTTTTCGTTGACAATTCGATTGACAGCGCGGACGAGTTTTTGCTTGACCTCAACAGGCATTGACGCACTTTTTGTCACCAATCCGTCGTTGGCAATGCCGGACATTGTTCTACCAAACATGTTGGTGTTCCAGATTTTTTGAGGGTTGTTTTTGTACTCGTCAATTAGGTATTGGCTTTGCTCTTCGGTGCCTACCATTGGGCTAACATCGGCATTTACGTCTACCTTGATAATGTGGTAGCTTGGCGCCTTTGCACTCAGTTTGACACCGTAGATACCGCCCTGCTTGATCATTTGAGGCTCGTCAAGCGTCAATCTTTCCATCAAAGGATACACCACTCCATAGCCATTGGTGTCCGCCTCAGATATTGCATCTCTGAAAATTTCAAATTGCTTTTTGGCATAGGAACTCGCCGTTACATAGTTCATCAAAGAAAACTCGTCGTCGATATCCGCCCCAGCCTCATCAGTTAGCACTTTGAAGAAAAGGTCCTTTGCAGGAATCAGATTGTAGTTTATCGCACCATTTCCACAGTTGATATCAGCAATTTGCACCTCGCTTAGGTAGTCGCATTGCAAATTGTCACAAAGAAGTTTTGCATCCTTCAATTTGCCCATATCGGACGAGCACAACTTGATCTTTTCGATAATTTCCGTCATAACTTTACTGTCAGCGGAAAGCGCACGCATCCATTTGGGCAGATTGATACCAATTTTGCGCAGAGAAAACTCCTCGAGAGCGACTTTTAGAAGTTCGGCAAAGTCCTTTTCCGTTGCATTTGCAACATCCATTGCGATAGCACGCAAGCCATACTTGGTTTCCAAACTTTTGCAAATGGCTTGATTGATTTCCGATACTGGATCCGTTGTGTTAAACACAATAACAACAGGTTTTTCGCAGTATTTTGCATCAAAAATCGCCTTTTCTTCCGCCAGAACATACCCTTCGCGACCGATATCCACTATCGAGCCATCGGTAGTTACGACAAAAATAACGTTTGACAATTCGCAACAAATCTTTTGCGAGCAAATTTTTGATGCAGTTTCGAAGTCTACAGGCTCACTAGACCAAGGGGTGGCAATTTTACGCATACCGCCATCCTCAATTAGCCCTTCTGCGCCAACAACTGGATAGCCGATACCGTCAATCAACCTGAAATTTCCCGATATTTTGCCATCACAATCAATAACTACACCCTTGCTAGGACAAATTTGTGGTTGAATTGTTACAACGGACTTACCGTCAAAAATTTGTGGCAACTCAGCTAGACAGCGACTTCTGTCTTTGTCGTTTTCTACACGTGGAATAACTACTTTTTGTAAGAAATTTGTGATAAAAGTGGATTTGCCACTTCGAACTGGGCCAATTACCCCAATTGAAATATCTCCGCTTGTTCGAGTTGCGATACTGCACAATGTACTGTTCATCTCTGACTACCTCCTGCTCTTTGTATGATATATGCCACACAAAGGTTTTTTAGTACAAGCGCACAGCAAATCGGCAAATTTTAAGCAAATTTGCTCAAATTTACAACAGAAATACTTCGATAATATAAATCCAAACTTCCCACACTCAACGACAGCAATGCTGACATTTTCCAACAGGACAAAGAATACGCCATTTACGGGAAATTTATAGATAAAACAATAAAATCGCAATAAAAAAATGCCACCGAAGTGACATTTAAATTAGTTCTTTACGTTATATTGGAAGAACAAATATCAAAATTGTGCTGATATATTATATAGATATACTCCACAAAGTCAATCTAACACAAAATTGACTAAAATATCAAGGTTGCTACAACTAATCACCATATACAAGTTTGTACAAAGTTTGGTTAAAATGATATTTTTGCATCAAATCTTGGATATTTTGGCGATTTTTACCGCTCTTCGCCTTGTTACGATAGGCGCGAATCATAATATTTTTTGGGGAATGGGCAAAATCGACAAACTCCAGCATATCTACGGAGTAGCCACAGTCTTCCAAAATCATGCCGCGAATAGCATCCGTAAGCAAAGCGGACGTGCGTTCTTTGATGAGGCCATACTTCAAGAGACAATCTAGTTCGCCACCACTTTGGATGGACAGATTGATTTCGTGCTGACAACATGGCACGGAAAAGATGTATTTTACGTAGTGGCTAATTGCGTAATGCAAAGCGTAGTCCGTTGCCGTGTCGCACGCGTGAAGGGAAATCACACAGTCAATGTGTTCATCGGCAAGTTTATCCTTTGATACGTCTGCAACGACAAAATGCAGGTTTTTGTAGCCATATTTTTGCGCCAAGGCGTTGCAATTTTTGACAACATCAGCCTTCAAATCGTAGCCAATAATCTTTACGTCGACACTTTTGATAACGGAAAAATAGTAGTAAACAATAAAAGTGAGGTAAGATTTTCCACAACCAAAGTCCAAAATTGTAATTTTGTTGCCTGTGTAGTCCTTGAATTGGTGGTTCAAAATCTCAACAAAGCGGTTGATTTGCTTGAACTTGTCAAACATTGGTCGAACAATCTTTAGGTCTTTTGTAAAAACGCCCAAATCGACCAACGCAGGGATGTTATCCCCCTCGTTGATGAGATAGTTTTTAGTTCTGTTTACACCACTAACTTGAGTGTTTTTTGTTTCAGTTACCTTTTGCAATCGCTTGCATTTGCCATTTGCCGAGAACAAGTAGGTAACGTCGGTACTTTCCAGCACTACGCAAACTTGTTTGTAGACAAATTCGACGTTGGTTTGCAACCAGGTTTGCAGGCTTTCCATATCAATATTTTCGTGAAAAACTTGCTTATCCTTGAATTTTTCCGCTTGAAAGCAAACCTTGCCACCAATTTGCACTTGGCGCAAGGTTATACGGAAAAATTGGCAATGTTTGTCAATGAGATTACTTGCCGTGATTTTTAGTATTTGAGATGGATTTTTTGTTTCAATGATATTCATAGTTACTTTTGACGTCTAATGGCCTTGATAACACCTGTTTTATTCTCGGTGCCTTTGATTAGACGAACAATATTGCCTCGATGGGCGAAAATTACAATAAGGAAAATTAGCGTAAAGCAAATTGCGCACACTACGTCCGTTTTTACAAATAGCGCCGTCCAAGACCACACCAACATAAAAAGTGACAACACAATAGATGGCACAGACATCCTATCTGTAAAAACAATCAGTAATACTTGTGGCAAAATTAGGCAAAGGCCAAGCAAGGGATGCAATGCGAAAATACAACCAATGGCTGTTGCCACACCTTTGCCACCGCGAAATTTGTAGTAGACGGGGAAAACGTGTCCAATGACAGCAAAAAGCGCAGACGTGTAGGTTAGTTGAGTTAGTGCTTGATCTTGCAAACTACCTGCAAAAATCCATTTGGTAACAAAAATAGCCACAACACTTTTCAAAACATCGCACGCAAGAGTCAATGCTGCAAGTGGCAAACCATATACGCGGAACATGTTAGTAGTTCCAGCATTGCCACTACCATAGTTACGAATGTCTTGTAGTTTGATTAGGCGCGAAAATACGATAGCAAAGTTGGTCGCACCAATAAGGTAACTTCCAACACAAACTACCAAAAATTGCCACCAATACTGCAAAAAGACATCAAACATAGGTTATTCCTCGTCCTTAGATCCATCTCTAAACACCATCTTGATAGGTGTACCATCAAGAGAAAATGCTCTGCGGATGTAGTTTTCCAAATATCTGCGGTAAGAGAAGTGAACCAACTTGGCATCGTTTGTGAATACGACAAATGTTGGTGGTTGAGTTGATGGTTGAGTTACGTACTTGATCTTTGCACGACGACCGCTGATTGCAGGTGGTTCTACAGCGCGTATGGCATCGGCAACAACGTCGTTGAGCATGCCTGTTGAGCAACGGAAGGTGGATTTTGCGTAAACATAGTTGATTTCCTCCATCAATTTGTTTACACGTTGACCTGTCAAAGCGGAAACTGTGATGTAGCGGAAATAATCCATAAAGGCAAGGTCGCACTCAAGTTGCTTTTTGAATTTCAAAACTGTGTTGGTATCCTTTTCGATTAGATCCCACTTGTTTACAACAACAACGGAGGGCTTGCCCTCTTCGTGAATAAAGCCGGCAATTTTAACGTCCTGTTCGGAAAGGCCTTCGTTTGCGTCCATAACAATCAAGCAAACGTCAGCGCGACGAACGGCATTGAGTGAGCGCATAACGGAGTATTGCTCGACAGAATCGTCCTCGATAGCACGCTTACGGCGCATACCTGCCGTATCAATGATGACGTACTTTTTGCCGTTGTACTCAAACGGAGTATCAATAGCATCGCGGGTTGTGCCTGCCACGTCGGAAACGATTGTGCGGTCGTAACCCAAAATTTTGTTAGTAAGGGAGGATTTGCCTGCATTTGGCTTGCCCACTACTGCAATTTTGATGGTATCATCCTCTGGCTCATCCATGTAGCCTTCGGGGAAGAATTCGATAACGCGATCCAACAAATCGCCAACGCCTTGTTTTTGTTCCGCAGCAATTGGGAACAACTCAAATCCCAAGGAGTAGAAATCCGACCAATCGCTTTCCATAAAGTGGTCTACCTTGTTGATAACCAACAAAACGGGCTTGTTTGTTTTGCGCATCAATGTTGCAACGTCGTAGTCGTCCATTGTGAGCCCTGTTTTGTAGTCAGCAAAGAACAAAATTACATCAGCAAGGTCAACGGCAATTTCCGCCTGTTGCTTGATGTGTTTGAACATAGAGTCTTCGCTTTTGAGTTGGATACCACCAGTATCCACCAAGGTAAACTTGTGGCCACACCACTCGGCATCACCGTAGATACGGTCACGAGTTACACCAGGAAGGTCGGCAACGATGGAAATACGCTCGCCACACACCTTGTTGAAAAATGTAGATTTGCCTACGTTGGGTTTACCAACAATGGCAACAAGAGGTTTTATCATAGTTATTCACACTCCAACAATGCCTGACAGAGTTCGTAGCCATCAGACACCACTTGTATATTTTTGTTTGTGATTTTCTTTAGTTCGTCAAGAGTCATTCCGTCAAGGAACACATCTTCAATTTCGCGAAGCATAACGCGTGGCAAAAGCAACGTGTCGCCAACGTTTTGGGTATTTTTGAGGGTTTCGACAATGTCTTGCCCTACAACCAAACCAGCAACGGTTACACTTTCGCCAAAAAATTTGTTTACAACGGTAACAACGTTTGCGTTAAGTTTTGGGTGCTTTTGCTTAGCCTTGGCAACAAGCTCCTTCATGATTGGCGTAGCTGATACACCTGTGACGATTATAAAACTGCCCTTTTGCGCTTTGATGCTGTCGGCAAAAGCCAAATCAAATTGGTATCTTGTATCAGCAATCAAGCCCACACCGTTTTCCAATTGGTCAAAATCTCCATAGAAATCGGCATCAGGGACATCAATGTTTGCGTAAAGATACATTTCGTCAGAGCAGTATGCAAAGTGTTCGCCGTGTTCGTCAAAACATTTTTTGTCAAATGCTTCTACAAGAGCAATTGTATCTTTGGCAACTTGCTCGGAAACTTGCTTCAAATCGTGCAAGCATGCGCGATGTTTTGTCAAGCCAACAGGAACAATAGACAAATTTTTTACTGCTGGGTACAAGGAGTACAAATCTTTTAGAGTTTGCTCCAGCACTTTGCCATCATTAAGATCGGGGCACATCACCACTTGGGTATGCATTGTGATGCCACCATCAGCCAAAGTTTTAAGAAGTGGCATGATTGGGCGCGCCTTGGGATTGCCAAGTAGCATTTTGCGAACATTATCATCCGTAGCATGTACAGAAACGTACAATGGCGAGAACTTTTTGTCAATGATACGAGCAATTTCCGCATCGGTTGTGTTTGTCAAAGTTACGTAGTTGCCGGAAACAAAGGACAAGCGCCAGTCGTCATCCTTGACGTACAAGGTTGGGCGTTGCCCCTTTGGTAATTGGTCTACAAAGCAAAATACGCATTTGTTGGCACACCAACGTGGCTCGATGTAGCATTGTTCGTAGAAATCCCAACCCATTGGTTGGTAGCCGTCTTTGCTAACGTCAAAAGTGATTTCCTTTCCACCGCGCACTACTGTGACGGAAAATTCGCTTTGATTGTCGTAGTAGGCAACGTCAAGCATATCTTGCGCCTTTTTGCCATCGAATGCAACAATAATATCGTCTTTTTTGAGGCCAATCTTTTGTGCTATTGAGTTTTTGTCTAGTTGAAGAATTTTTAGCATAGTTAATAAAAAGGCAACCAAAGGGTTGCCTTCGAAAAAATTACTCAGCGTCTACCAAGTAGTTATCTTTGATATTTGCCCAGTCGATGCTACCCGCAACCATTTGGAAGGAAACATCAATTTGGATTGGAGCGTAGTTTGTTCCGTTGATACGTACCGTCTTGGATGAAACAGCTCTAATTTGGTTGAGAAGGTAACCATCCAATTGCGCAACAGGTTTTGAGAACTCGCCACCGTCAATAGACACGCTAAAGCTTACAGGACGAGCAAACACAGCATAATCCTTGTAGCTAGGAGCATCGCCATTTTGAGTTGTACCCAAGGAAAGAATCAATCTACCATCAGCGGAGTTGTAAGCGCGTTTGTACTCGGCTTGTTGTTCCTTATCGTCGGACTTGGAGTTTGCTGTTTCATGATACATTGCAAGAGAAAACATCTCAAACTTCGCAAAGCCGTCATCACCTTCGGCTTTTTTGCCGTAAGGTTTGAAGTTGTTGTTCTTGAATTCGCCAGCGAATGTTCCCAAAGACTCTGCCATAGCATAAGTTCTTTCTGGTTCCTTTGTTTCGTCTTCAGGAGTTGTTTCTGTATAGGTAAAACGACCAATGCTGAGTTGGTTGGTAGATCTACTATCTACAACAACGTTGTTGTATCTGCCGTCATTTAGCAAATTGATGAAACTAATAACGGAGATTGGAGCCTTGTCCAAAAGCAATTCGTACACCACTTTGATTTGCATTGGAGTGGAGTTTTTGCTTGTTTCGTAGGTAAATGTCATTTCCATTTGTGGCAATTTGCCATTTTCGGAGTACTTTTTAACAAGATTGTCAACTTTGGAGTTAGACAAAAATTGATGGCTTGAGCATGCTGTAAATGTAAGGAGCATTACCAAGCAAAGTGCAATTACTAAAAGTTTTTTCATAAGTTTCCCTCTATTTTTTGTAGTACTGAGTTAAGTCGAGATTTAGTACAACGCTCTTTCCATCAAGATACTTCAAAGTGCCTTGCTTGAAGTGGAAAGTGATCTTTGTACAACACAAAAGTTGTGTTTTTACACGGTAACGGCGGTTGACTTTGTTGTAGCCATACTTGCCATCGCCGAGAATTGGCATTTTTAGGTGCGCAAGGTGTGCGCGGATTTGGTGAGTTTTGCCTGTGATAAGTTTTACTTCCAACAAACTGAGTTCGCCCATTGTTTTTAACAGTTGGTAGTGAGTTTCAATTGGAACATAACCTTGCTTTTGAGTGTTGGAGATGTACACCAAACTCTTTTTGGCATCCTTAAACAAAAAAGCCTTTAGTTTTGCGCTGTGTTGCTTGGGTGCGCCAACAACAATACAGTTGTAGGTTTTGTCAATTTCGCGCACTTTGAAGGAATCCAACAGTTCCTTTTCGGCAGTTTTGTTAAGCGCATACACCACCAAGCCCATTGTGTTGCGGTCCAAACGATGTACAGGCACAGCAACTGCATCCGTCAAAATGTTGTTGATGCGTTCCGTCAAGGAGTCGGGACCTTCCACTTCGATACCGGAGTTTTTGTTTACAACAAGGATGTTATCATCACGGTAGACAACTTCGATACTGTTCTTTTCGCGATCGGGCAAATATGCGTAAACAACGTCGCCAGCGTTGACGTTCATATCTACGCCAACACGTACACCATTGATTTTTACCGAGCGATTTTTGATGATTTTTTGCACACGATAAAAGCCCAAATCGGTGTTTTCCAAAATGGCATCGGACAAAAGTTGTTTAGATTGTATAACTATTTCTTTAAGCATAGGTGTATTATACCAAATATGTTAAAAAAAAGCAAATAATTGATATATATATTTATTAAAGATAAACAAAAAGTGACGAGAATTACAAGTAATCCTCACCACCTGGCTCTTGAGTGCCTTTTGCTTTGTGCACCACGTTTGTCACGGCGGACAAATCCAAATTTATCAAAATTGTGTCGTTGCCAATCTTGACAATGCTTTCCCAAGGAATGAAAATGTCCTCGTTGGACTTGAAAATCTTGCGGATGCCCGGCACGACAAGTCCAAGCACGCACTTTCCGTTGGAATCCACAATCAAATCGACAATTTTGCCCATCTTGGAGCCATTTACAACGTTGACAACGTCTTTACAGCGCAAATCGGTGTAGCTGATATCCATACAAACATCCTTTGCACTAGTTTGTGAGCAAAAATTGCAATTTAGTACGAAAAAATCCATTTAGGACCAAGCCCCTTAGGACATATCTGCTCGCAGTTGAGATATTGCGTTCTTTTCCAAGCGGGAAATTTGCGCTTGATTGAGCCCAATTTCCTGGGAAATTTCCGTTTGCGTTTTACCCTGAAAGTACCTTTTTAGTATGATACTGCGCTCCTTGCCATCCAAGTGCTCCAATGCATCAAACAGAGAAATGTTGTCCACCCAGGAAACTTCGCTGATCTTGTCGTCGGCAAGGGAGTCGGCAATGCTTACACTATCTTCCTCGTTGGAGTACACTGCGTCCGACAGGGAAACTGTGTCGCTGATGGCATCCAAGCAGTACATAACTTTGAAAATGGGCAAGTGCAACTCCTCGGCAATTTGTTCCATCGACACTTCCGCCGACGTTTCACTTTCCAACTTTTCTCGCGCTTGCAGTGCCTGATAGGCGACGTCCCTTATGCCACGGCTCACTCGCAAAGAGTTGGACTCACGCAAAAACCTGCGGATTTCGCCAACTATCATTGGTACAGCATAGGTGGAAAATCGCACGTTCAAGTCCACGTTGAAATTGTCCACCGACTTGATGAGTCCCACACAACCAATTTGAAACAGGTCATCGGGATTACCCACACGATGGATGTAGCGTTGCACCACCGAGAGCACCAATCGCATATTGCAATGGATAAAGTAGTTGCGGGCATCCTTGTCCCCCTGCTTGATTTTTTGCAAAAGTTCACGCGACTCCTTGGCGGTAAGTTTGGGCAAACTTGATGTGTCCACCCCACAAACGACAATTTTTCGACTCATAGTACACCTCTTTGATTTAGTGTGCACTATTATGCGGTAAAGTATTCTGTCTTGAGTTTTACAATGCGATGTATTGCATCAGTGGTAATCTCAATTGGGTAAAAGAAACGGGCAAGTCGTTTGACTTGCCCTTTGTGGCTTACTGTTATTTTGAGAGATGGATATAAAAAAATGCACTTGCCACACAAGTGACAAATGCATCAGTTGATGAAATGTTAGAGGTTATTTGCTGAAATCGTAGTATTCGCCATAATATTGGTCGATAAAAGATGTCCAGTTGCTTTCTAAGTCGTTAATATACTTTTCTGGTAGCTGGTATCCGGATTCGCGAAATCCTAAAAATCCAATCGTGCTGTTCTCATCATTATAGAAAACCATTGAGCAAAAGTATAGTAGATATGGAGGCGTCGATTCGCTATGAAAGTAATCCATAAAATTTTTATTTACATAAAACTGGTAGTTGCCGTAAGCATAGTATTTACTTTCATATACTGGTATATTATCCAAAACACATTGCTTGGCTTGAATATAAACGCTTTCTCCGTATTTAAGAACGAATAAGCTTCTATCAGGCATAAGATCGGGATTAATAAGAAAGTTGAAAGTGTCTGTCTCGTAGAAATGATAGTGGCCTTCTAAATATGCGTAATCGTCCAAGAAAGTGCAACTAGGTAAGACATGGTTGGGATGATCTGTTCCAAAATCTGAAAACCCGAATGTCGCCCTAGACACCCATTCTTTATACCTATCTAGTGAATCTACTGTATGAACTCGACAACCCGCGAGTAGAATACTAAGCATGATGAGTAATAATACTATTGAAACTGTTTTTTTCATCAAATTACCCTCCGCAAATAATTAATTACAGTCCTAGGAGTCCAAGAAGAATATAAATGATATTTCTCCATGTATATTGTCCATAATCATCGCGTTCAAAATCTTTGGAATCTACATCAGCATCATACTGCATGGTTGATGCGTAGATGCTACCACTTGGTGTATAGCTTGCAAGCAATCTACCACGTGTCCAAGTGAGTGTTGCACCATTGTATCTGGTGGGGTTACCTGCTTGGTCGTAAGAATATTTTACACAGTTGTGATAGGTTTGTCAATATTGAAGGAAAAATTTGCCTCAAAATGAAAAAAAATAAGCAACCTAGTTTGACTAGATTGCTTGATTTTTCTTGGATTAGTTGGCACTCTTAACTTTAGCAGCTTTGCCTGTACGTTCACGAAGGTAGTAAAGTTTAGCACGTCTAACGTTACCTTTTCTTGTTACTACGATGCTTTCAATTTTTGGGCTGTGAAGAGGGAATGTTCTCTCTACACCGATACCGGATGAAAGACGACGTACTGTGAAGGATTCGCGCAAACCGCCGTGTTTACGAGCGATTACGATACCTTCGTAAGCTTGGATTCTTTCCTTGTTACCTTCGATAACCTTGAAGTTAACGCGAACTGTATCGCCTACTTTGAATTCTGCTACTTGTCTCAAAGAACGAGCTTCGATTTGTTTGATGATGTCCATTTGACTTTTCCTCCAAAAGATTTTAATTTTGTTAACTAAGCGTTCATGCACTCTACAAAGTCAAAGTCAGAGGACCGCCCGAAGTCACTAGTACATTCTAGCATAAGCGCAGAATAAAAGCAACTGATTTTGTGCAAGTTTTGCACATATTTTTGCAATTTTTTGCGTTATTTTTGCGATAGACGTAGCAGTTTGTTGAAGTTGGCAACAAACAAATGCCAACAGACAAATTTGCGTCAAGGAACACAAAGTGGCACTACTTTTTGGCAAGGTGCACGTAGTTGGCGGAAAATGCGTTTGTGATAACGTTTACATCGTTGCCGACAACTTCCACAACGTCAAAGCGGACAGGAGAGCCCATAAGTTCGTTGCGAGAAAGCCACCACTTGGCGCAAGTTATGATTGTTTGTTGCTTGCGCACATTAACTGCATAGCGAGGAAGGCCGAAATCGGTAGAATTGCGACTTTTGACTTCCAAAAACACGTAGTAATTTTGGTGTTTTGCAATGATATCTATTTCGCCAAACTGACAAGTGTAGTTGCTCTCGACAATTTTGTAGCCCTGCTTTTTTAGGAATTTTACGGCAAGGTCTTCGCCAAGGTTGCCTTTTGTGCGTGTGTTCATACTAGAAGAAGTTTTTGATAAAGGTTTTGCGGTGTATTGGGCAAGGGCCGTACTGTTTGAGCAATGCGATATGCTCCTTGGTGCCGTAGCCCTTGTGTTTTGCAAAGTTATATTGTGGGTATTGGTTGGCAAAGTCCAACATCATGCGGTCACGAGTGACTTTTGCAACGATGCTTGCTGCTGCAATGGAGTAGCTAAGGGCATCGCCGTGAATGATTGAAGTTGTTGGAACAGGTGTATCCAACTTGACAGCATCAATAAGCACGTGATCCACCTTGGAAAAACCGTTGATACATTGAATCATGCCAAGTTTTGTTGCGCTCAATATGTTGAGTTGGTCGATTTGCTCGTTATCCAAGATGGCAACTTGAACGTCGATTGCCTTTGCCATGATTTGATCGAACAACTTTTCGCGTTTTTTTTCGGAAAGTTTTTTGCTATCGTTGATGCCTTCGATGATATCGTCAAGGGGCATGATTACACCTGCCACCACAACCGGGCCTGCAAGTGGGCCACGACCGGCCTCGTCAATGCCAGCAATAAGTGTGCAACCAGTTTGTTGCAAGTTTTGTTCGTATTGTAGCATCATAGTTCCTCGGGAGTATCAAATGTGATTTTGCCAATTTTGCCCTTGCGGAAGTCGTCCAAGATGGCTTTGGCTGTGCGTTCCCAGTCGATATCGCCACCGCGGAGTAAAAATCCACGCTTTTTTGCGATTTCGTCGAAGATTTCACTTGTGGACTTGCCTTCAATTTTAATTTTGAATCGCTCGCAAAGTTGAGTTGGGTATTGGCTTGCAAGTTCGGTAATCAACCAATTTGAAACTTCGTACAAATCGACAACGTCGTCCTTGATGCTACCGATAAAGCAAAGTCTAGATGCGATTTTGTCATTTTCGAACTTGGGCCAAAGTGTGCCGGGGGTATCCAAAAGTTCCAAGCCGGATTGCAATCTTACCCATTGCTTGCCCTTGGTAACACCAGGTTTATCCCCTGTGATAACGGCCTTTCTGCCGGACAAACAGTTAATGAGTGTGGATTTACCACAGTTAGGCACGCCAATAATGAGGCATCTAACTGGCTTGAAAATACCTTTTGCCTTGAACTTTTCGCGGATATCGGCTGTAATTTCCCAAAGTGCTGAGGTAATTTTGGATGCCTCGGCAGAGGCGGTTGCCGTCAACTTGATGCACTTTTGATTTCGTGACTTGAAGTAGTTCATCCAAGCATCAACCTTTTTGTTATCAGCCAAGTCGCACTTGTTGAGCACAAAAACGCAGGGTTTGTTTCCCACTATTTTTTCGAAACTTGGGTTGAAACAAGCAAGTGGAGAACGGGCATCCAACACGTAACCAATGGCGTCGACAATCTTGACATTTTCCTCCATCATGCGGAGTGCTTTTGTCATGTGACCAGGGAACCATTGAATATTCAGTTTTCTTTCGTTTGTGTTTTGTTCTTTCATTTTTGATATAAAAATGTTGCAAAATTAGATATTATGTTACACATAGTATTCTAAAATTGCGCAATATTTGGTATTGTTAAGTAAAATTTGAGAAAAATTTGCCAAAATTAGTAAAATTAGACAAATTTGTCAGCACCATTGTTATGGGCTAAATTGATGGATAAAATCAGTCCTCTAACAGGTCAGGACGGTTCTTTTTGGTGATTTCTAGCGATTGCTCAGCGCGCCATTGATTGATTTTTGCATGGTTACCGCTGACCAAAACATCAGGAACTTTTACGCCTAAAAACTCTTGTGGGCGAGTGTATTGAGGGTACTCCAAAAGTGGCTTGGAGAAGGATTCATCCGCTGTGCTATCGGCATTGCCAAGAACATCAGGGACATATCTAAGCACCGAGTCAATCAGCACCATTGCTGGAATTTCCCCACCAGAAAGAACGTAGTCGCCAATGGATATTTCCATGTCGATATCCATGTCGATTACACGTTGATCGATACCTTCGTAGTGACCGCACAAAATGAGCAAGTTTTCGCAGTTGGAGAGTTCGCGTACCAAGGATTGATTTAGCACCTTGCCACGTGGGGACATGTAAATACGCTTTGCTTTGTGCTCGGGGTCCACAGCTGTGATACAATCATGGATGGGTTGTGGAGTCATAACCATACCAGCACCACCGCCAAATGGAGTGTCGTCGCATTTTTTGTGCTTGTCCTTGGAGTAGTCGCGGATGTTGTGACAATTTAGTTGGTACAAGCCCTTGTCCAGCGCTTTGCCCATCAGCGAGTGCTTCAAGGAATCCAACATTTCCGGAAACAAGGTCAAAACGTCAATCTTCATATACGCAAACCTCCTCGAAACGCTTTTCGTCAAGAGTTATAAGTTGTCTGCGGATATCTACACTAAGCACAAGATCCTTCAAAAATGGGAAGGAAACGTTCTTTTCCCCTTCGCACACGTACACGTCCGCTGCGCCATATTGCAAAATGTCTACAACTTTGCCAACTTTGGCACCATTTGACAGCACAACTGTGCATCCAAGCAGGTCTTCGATAAAATATCTGCCTTCATCAAGCATCAAACTGTCCTTTTCGGCATACACCACCCACTCGCGAAGGCTTTCCGCAGTGTTACGGTCGGCAATTCCTTCCAACAAAAGGTAGCAAAAATGACCGTCAGGACGGCATTTGAGAACTTTGTGAGAATTTTGACCGATGTAAACAGTCTTTACACCTTTGAGCATGTGGGCATCGTCCACGTAGCAAAGCAATTTAACTTCGCCTTTGATACCTTGTGCCTTTGTGATTTTTCCAATTTCAATTTTCATATTAGTACATAGCAAATTTGCCACAAGAAAACCTTGTGGCAAATTCAATTAGTCTTCAATCTCGATATTGTAACGC
>JAFQSA010000046.1 GCA_017409765.1 Clostridia bacterium
AAAAAAGGTTAGCAAGCAAAACAAAAGAGCAGCCAGTTTGTTCGGTTGCCCTTGTTGCTTGTTACAAATTTGCTTTTCGAGCGTTTTACGCGTTGAGTTGAGCAAGCATAACTTCGAGGTCTACGCCGTGAGCTGCTGCTGCTTCTTCAACTGTTTCTTGATGAGCCAAAAGGCAGTGGATGCATCCCATACCGTAGGAAGAGAAAACTGCTGCTGCTTGAGGCTTGATTTGCAAAACGTCGATGATACGCATATCTTTTGTTATCATGGTTTCGTGCTCCTTTTTGTTGGCAAATTGCCTATTTACACAAGTATTTTACTATATTGTTGACAATTTGACAAGTAGATAACTAAACATCTGCAAATTTTGTTATCTTTTTTCACAATGATGGCAACTTGTGTTTGCACGAAAGGGGACTCACTCGCATACAATAGTCCTGCGAGGTTAAAAAGGGTGTTTGGTTACTTTGATTTGTTGCACGAAGTTCAGTTGTTTTGCAAAAATGGCATCGAAACGGGCATTGTTGGGGAAAGTACGCTTGGACAACAAATCCCCTACATTTTTGTGGGGAACAAAAACGGAAACAGGATGATTGTTCAAGGGGCAATTCATGCAAGGGAACACTTGACGGCATTGCTTGTTGTGGGGCTCGCCAAACATCTTGTAAAAAACAGCCATCTAAGGATGGATGGCGGAATCTACTTTGTGCCAATGACCAATCCCGACGGAGTGCGCATCTGCCAAGAGGGTGTGGGTTGGATTGCTGACAAAGGTGTGCGGGCAAACCTTGTAGCAATGAACGGTGGCAGGGATTTTTCCCTGTGGAAAGCCAACGCGCAAGGGGTGGACGTAAACGTCAACTTTGATGCCAAGTGGTCCAAGGGAAAACACAACACCTTTTGCAAGGGGGCGCAAAACTACGTTGGCAAGCATCCATTTTCCACGGCGGAGGCGCGGTGTCTTGCGGAGTTTACCGAAAGGCTAAAGCCATGCGTGACACTTTCCTACCACCTGAAGGGGGAGGAAATCTACTGGGAGTTTGGGCAAAAGGGACATCGCAAGTTTGCTGACGAGCGGTACGCCAATGCCATTGCCAAGTACACCGGCTACAAAGTTGTGGGCGCAGGCGGAAGCGTTGGTGGCTACAAAGATTGGTGCATACAAAAACTAAAAATCCCAAGTTTTACCATCGAAGTGGGCAACGACAAGTACGCGCATCCATTCCCCTACTCGTTGTACTCCACCATTTTGCAACAAAACGTCGACCTTCCACGACGACTGCTAAACAGCGTGGTGGAAGAGCGCAACACAATCAAATCCCTTGGGTGGGAAGATGTGCTAAATGGTTGACAACGTCAACAAAGGATACAAAACGTTTGCCAACAAACGGGCAAGCAACAAGACCACACGGATATCCAACAAAATTTGGATTGTAATTTAGTTGGCAATTGCAGGTGTACGCAAATTTTTTGCATTTTTCGCAGATACGTGGTGGATTTTCCTATTGACAAGTGAGCCAAGTCGTGGTATGCTTTTGGTATGAAAACAAACGTCAAGTGCGATTTGCACGTTCACACAAACTTTAGCTACGACAATGCTCCAACCAACACAATGGAGAAAAACGTCGTTAGCGCAATAGAAAAAGGCGTGGGTGTAGTTTGCTTTACCGATCACATCGAGTGTTGTCACGTTAATACCTTCCGCGAGTTTCCGTTTGCCGAGCGCAAGCGCGAATTCGACCGCCTTGTTGCCAAGTACGGTAGCCAAATCAAGTTGCTACTTGGTTTTGAAATGGGCAGTCCGCACCACCACCCCAAGCAACTGGCATTTTTGCGGTCGCTCGAGCCGGACATGATAATTGGTTCGGTACACTTCCCCTGCGACTACAACAATCTCAACCACCGCTTGAGTGACGTTGAGTACGAAAGGTTGTACGACCAAGAGGTGCGCAAAATGGTGGAGTGTGGCGGTTTTGACGTTTTGGGACACGCTGACATGCCCAAAAAGTACCATCCAAACTACCAACACGACGTGGAGTTTTTTACCGAAACGTTGCGCATTTGTGTGGAGCAAGGCATTGTTCCGGAATTGAACACGTCGTCACTACGCCAACCAAACGTAAATCCGCTAACTGCCGAAAGCATGATTAGCGCAAAAATGGCGCATGTGTACGCAAGTTTGGGCGGAAAGTACGTCACCATCAGTAGCGACAGCCACGCAAGTGAAACGATAGGTAGTTATTTTGAGGAAACCTACGAAAAAATCAAGGACGTTGTTGGTTTGTGCTACTTTGAAAAGGGCAAACTTGTGGAATTGAAATAAACTCGACAAAATATTCCCATGCTAACGCAAGATAGGTCCTCTCAGGCGCTACGTGCCAGCTCTCCCAAAGGGCGAACCTTCCTTGGATACTCTTTTCAAAAGCAAAAAAACACAAAATCATCAAAAAATAACAATTGCCACCTATTTGGGTGGCATTTTTTGTTGCATTGACGTTGTTTTGCCAACAATCAAGCAAGGCAATTTAGTGTATATCTTTTATTTATTTTACTAGCTGTGGTTGTTTTATTGACAATTTGCACTCAAAGGAGTACAATTTGGTATATATTTTATATTAAGAGGCCAACTATGGATAAAATTCAAGTAGAAAAAAAGTGGAATCAACTTTGGAATGAACAAAAAGTGTATTCCTTTGACGAAAAGGACGTAGATAACAAGCACTACGTTTTGGAAATGTTTTCCTACCCAAGTGGCGCAAAATTGCACATCGGTCACTGGTACAACTACGGCTTGACAGATAGTTACGCGCGTTACCAAATCATGAAGGGCAAAAACGTGTTCCAACCAATGGGCTTTGACGCGTTTGGTTTGCCTGCGGAAAACTACGCCATCAAAACTGGTGTTCACCCACAAGACTCCACCTTCCACAACATTGCCGTTATGGAAGAACAACTCAAAAACATCGGCGCAATGTTCGATTGGGATCACGAAATTATCACTTGCTCCCCCGAATACTACCGCTGGACACAATGGTTGTTCTGCGAACTTTACAAGCACGGCTTGGCATACCGCAAAAAGGCGCCTGTAAACTGGTGTCCAAGTTGCAATACCGTTCTTGCAAACGAGCAAGTTATCGACGGTCATTGCGAAAGATGCGATAGCCAAGTTATCAAAAAGGACCTCACACAATGGTTCTTTAAGATTACAGCCTATGCCGAAGAATTGTTGAACGACTTGGACAAACTCGACTGGCCAGAAAAGACCAAGGCAATGCAACGCAACTGGATTGGCAAGTCCGTTGGTGGCGAAATCGTTTTTACACTTGCTGATGGTAGCGAAAGTTTCAAGGTGTTCACAACACGTGCCGATACATTGTTTGGTTGCACCTACGTTGTGCTTGCGCCTGAACACGAACTTGTAAAACGCATCACAACAGCCGAACACCTTGACGAAGTTAACGCTTACTGCGACGAAGTTGCAAAGACAAACGAAATTGAACGTCTTTCCACCGCAAAGGAAAAGACAGGCGTGTTTACCGGTGCGTATGCCATCAATCCAATCAATGGAGAGAAGGTAGAAATTTGGATTGGCGACTACGTGCTTGCATCCTACGGCACAGGCGCAGTTATGGGTGTGCCAAGTCATGACGAACGCGACTACAAGTTTGCACAAAAGCACGGCTTGGGTATCCACCGCGTTATCAAGGGCGCAACACCCGACGTGGACGACAGTTTGCCTTTCTGCGAATATGGTGTGATGGTAAACAGTGGCGAGTTTGACGGCATGACAAGCGAACAAGGTCGCGTTGCCGTTGTGGAAAAACTTGCCGAAAAGGGCCTTGGCGAAATCAAAACAAACTACCGCTTGCGCGACTGGCTTGTATCTCGCCAACGTTACTGGGGCGCACCAATCCCTGTTATCCATTGTCCATATTGTGGCGAAGTGCTTGACGAAAACCTTCCAGTTGAACTACCCTACGACGTAGAGTTCAAACCGGACGGAACAAGCCCACTTGCAAAACACGAAAAATTTATCCACGACGTTACCTGCCCCAAGTGTGGAGCAAAGGCAACTCGTGATCCAGATACGCTTGACACATTTGTTTGCAGTAGTTGGTACTTCCTTCGTTACCCAGATGCTCACAATGCCGAAAACCCATGGGATACCGCTTGGATTGACAAGATGCTCCCAGTAGACAAGTACGTTGGTGGCGCTGAGCACGCTTGTATGCACTTGCTTTACGCGCGCTTTATCACAAAGGCGCTCCGTGACATGGGTTACTTGCACTTTGACGAACCATTCAAGTCACTTGTACACCAAGGCGTAATTCTTGGCCCAGACGGCAACCGCATGAGCAAATCTCACGGCAACGTTGTTAGCCCCGACGAATACGTAAACAACTACGGCGCGGACGTTTTCCGTTGCTACCTTGCATTTGGCTTTAAGTACACCGAAGGTGGCCCATGGAGCGATGACGGTATCAAGGCGCTCAACAAGTGGTTGGACCGCGTGGAAAGATTTGCGCTTTCCGCTTACGGCGACTACCCAACAACAAGCGACTTTGGCCCAGCAGAAAAGGAACTCAACCGAGTTAGACACATCACAATCAAGGCAGTTGATGCCGACTACCCCGAGTTCTCCTTCAACACAGCAGTTGCTCGTATGATGGAACTTGTAAATGCCATCTCCAAGTACGATGGTCAAAAGGTTAAAAACGCGCAACTCTACCGCGAAACAATGGACGACCTGTTGAAGATGCTCACCCCTCTTGCGCCACACATCACCGAGGAATTGTGGCACCAAACTGGCCACACAACATCCATCGTTGTGGAAAAATTCCCCGTTTGTGACGAAAGCGCAACCAAGGCAAGCGAAGTGGAATTGCTTGTTCAATTCAACAGCAAACCAAAGGCGCGCATCACAGTGGATGCAACCCTTGCACCTGCTGAAATCCAACAAATTGTTTTGGCTGATGCGAAGGTTACCGAACTTTTGAACGGTGCAACACCAAAGAAGGTTATCGTTATCCCCGGCCGACTTGTAAACATCATTTTGTAATAACTAAATAAACTTGATACTTTACGGTGAAATTTGCAAAAAGTTTCACCGTAATTTTTTTGCCTTTTTGCAAAACTCTTGCAACCATGATTGTGCGTTGCTAGCTCAATTAGTGAAAAACGTTCTCGTTTGCGTGTAAAAATTTGTTGAATTTTTTGCTATGAAAATGTTTGACAAACGGATGTGTGTTGTGATAATGTGGAAGCATCTTTTTTTCCAAAGCCGTAGTAGATAGAAACCCATTGAGATAACTAATTTAGACACCACTTAAAAATTTTTTAATGGAGGATAAATCTATGAAACACGAAAGCAATGTTCAACCAATTGAACAAACTTCGGAAAAACCCGTCTGCAAATTGGACAAGTTTTTCGGCGTGACAAAGGCTGGCTCTACCATCAGGACAGAGATTGTTGCAGGTATTGTTACATTCCTTGCAATGGCGTACATCTTGACGGTAAACCCCAACCAATTTTTCTACGCTGGCACAAGCGATCCAAGGTGGGCATCCGTCTTTATGGCTACAGCATTTGGTGCAATCATTGGCACGTTGCTGATGGCGTTTTTGGCAAAGTTGCCTTTGGCGCAAGCATCCGGCATGGGGCTCAACTCCATGGTGGGCACAGTCATTGGCGGTGGCGTGGGTGCGTTTTCTACCTACGTGTTTGAGTTTACTCTTGCCAATGCAATGCTGATGGTGCTTATTTCCGGTATCATTTTTATGCTTTTGTCGGTAATCACCATCAAAGGCGTATCTTTGCGACAAAAGTTGTTCGAGGGTATCCCTGCTGGTATCAAAACGGCAATCCCTGTGGGCATTGGTTTGTTCATTGCGTACATCGGCATGCAAAATGCAGGATTTATCGTTACCAACGGCTACACACAAGTGGGCATGATAACCTTCAGCAACTGGGAGTTGCAAACAATCAACTGGGCGGCAGGCACTCAAACAACACCTGCAACGGCAATTGTTATGTTGATTGGCCTTGTTGCCATTGCAATCCTTTCCCACTTGAAGGTTAAGGGCGCTGTTATCATTGGTATTTTGGTGGCAACGTTGGTGGGCATCCCCTTTGGCGTTACCAACTTGGAAGTTGTTGCCGGCAAGGTGGACGGCATCACTTGGAAGTTCTGGGAGAACTTTGAAACTTTCTTTACCGGCGAAGTGTTCTTGGCGCCATTCAAGGGCGGTTTCGACTTCCCCGAGGGCAGTTTGTTTACAATCATCATGATCATCATCTCCATGAGTATGATCGACATGTTCGACACAATGGGCACATGCGTTGGTTGTTGCTCCGCAGCGGGACTGCTTGATGAAAATGGCACTCCACGCAACTACGCGCAAATCATGTATGCCGATTCCATCGCTACGTGCACAGGCGCATTGTTGGGCACGTCCACAGTTACAACCTTTGTAGAATCCGGCTCCGGCATTGCCGAAGGTGGTAAAACTGGTTTGACGGCGCTTTCCACAGCGGTGATGTTTTTCCTTGCAATATTTGCTTTGCCATTGTTTGCAATGATCCCAAGCGCTGCAACTGCATCCGCACTTGTTTACGTTGGCGTGTTGATGATGAAAAACATCAAAAACGTAGACTTTAGCGATATTCGCATTGCTGTGCCTGCATTTTTGGCAATCGCATTGATGCCCCTTGCTTACTCCATCACAACTGGTATTGGTATGGCGATTTTGTCCTACGTGGTTATCAGCATTTTGTGCTTTGTGTGCGAACTTGTTAGATACGCCATCACAAAGAAAGAAGAACACAAACCTGTTTGGAACGTTTCCGTTATTACAATCATCATTTCCTTGTTGTTCTGCGTGTACTTCTTTGTGCCAGTTACACTTTGATAACTTACAAACTAAAAAACAAATGCACTCACAATTGTGGGTGCATTTTTTGTTGCATTATTTGATGTTTAGTTGCTTGATATACCTAAAAAACGTACCGCGCGTCCTGCCGAGCATGTCGCAGGCTTTGAGGGTGCGCTTGGCTTGGGCTCATCAATCCTTGCTGATGGTCTTTTTTTGCCAAGATTTTTTGCCACATTTGGGGCATTTGAGATATCTTGTTGTGTGTACGTGCAGTGCAAAGAAAACTGCTTTGTACTTTGGTATGTGCTTGTGTCCGCAATGTTGACACTCGTAGTAGCCGGCAGTTTGCTCAATTTTTATCAGAAATGGTATTGCAATCAAAAGCGGTAGTAAGCTCAAGCCTATAATTAGCGCGCCAAGCCACTCTTCCATTGCACCACTTGCAATAAAATGAGGCAAAACAATTGCACAAAACAGCAATGGCAAAAGGCACAATATGCCTGTGACAAGTTCCATTTTTAGCAATCGCTTGTCCGCTTGCTCTTTTTGTTTGACAACCTCGAGCAGGTTATTTTCTAGTTCTTTTGTATAGTTATCCATTGTAACTACCTCCCCACATAATAAATCATTTACTGTAATTTTTAGCACACCACACAGTTCCAGCATAATAGCGGAGTCCGGCAAAGACCTGCCTGTTTCCCACTTGGAAACTGCTCGGTCGGTGATGTTGAGTTTTTCCGCTAGTTGCATTTGCGTGAGATTTGCTTGGCGACGGCGCTCGGCAATAAATTTGCCAATTTTTACTTGGTCCATGGTTTGCCTCCTTTGCTACTACAGTATAGCTTTGTTTGGGGAAAATGTCTACATACCGTTGGTTGAGTTGGGGAAAAACCCACCAGCGGTGGACAAAATCTACCTGCTGTTTGTGCAAAACACAAGTGTATTTGACCAAACAATTATACCAAATTTCACAACGTTCTTCAAGTATTTTTGACAACTGCAAATTTTGTATATACATTCCGTGCTTTGTGTGGTATAATAGGGATATCAAAATGAAGTTGCAACGATGGCTTTTGCAAAATGGCAACACAAAACAAGTGCAACGTGTCGCAAAACGTGTAACAAACATTGCAAAAACGCAACACGTATCGCCAAAAAATGCAAAAGTCGGTCTGCAACAAAACAATGCAAAAAGGAAAACATCACTATGCAATTTTACAAAAATGCAACGCCAATGGGCATTGGCAACACACCACTACTCCCCTACGAAGAGGACTTTGATGCCGACATCTTTTTTAAGCAAGAAAGTATGAATGTGACCGGTTCCATCAAGGACAGGTCTGCCCTTGCCATGATTTTGCAAGCGCAAAAGGATGGTTTGCTAACTCCCGGTTGCACCATTGTGGAGGCGACAAGCGGAAACATGGGTATCAGTCTTGCCTACATCGGCAGACAACTTGGCTACAAGGTTTTGCTAACCATGCCGGACAACATGTCCATCGAGCGCAAGCAACTTTTGCAAGGTCTTGGCGCGCAACTTGTACTTACCGAGGGCTCACTTGGCATGCAAGGGGCTGTGGACATGGCGGAACAACTTGCTCAAAACGCCAACCACGTGTGGCTAAAACAGTTCGAAAACAAGGCAAACGTTGTGGCGCACTACCTATCTACCGGCAAGGAGATTGCAGGCCAAATTGAGCGCGTAGACATCTTTGTGGCGGGCGTTGGAACAGGTGGCACGCTGATTGGTGTTGCCAAGCGCTTGAAGGAAGTTTACCCCGATTGCAAGATTGTTGCAGTTGAGCCGGCAAGTAGCCCTGCGATATCCCGTGGGGAAAAGGGCGCGCACAAAATCCAAGGCATTGGCGCGGGATTTGTGCCAAAACTGTACAACAAAAAGTTGGTGGACCAAGTGGAACTTGTGACCGACGAGCAAGCAATGGACAAGTTTTTGGAACTCAACAAAAAACTTGGCTACTGCTGTGGAATTAGTTCCGCGTCAAACATCGTTGTGTGCGAGCGACTTGCCAACCTGCCAGAAAACAAAGGCAAAAACATTGTAACCGTGTTCCCCGATGGCGACGACCGTTACGAAAGTTTGCTTAAAGTTAGTAAATAAGTCAAAAGCGAAGTGGTTTTGTGCTACTTCGCTTTTTTACACCACAAAGACGTGGCTAGATATGCAAATTTTGGCAACAATCCGTACAACTGTACCAACTTTTGCAAAACAACTTGGGCAAGCTGCAACTTGAATGGGCTTGGATGTGCAGAGATTGTAGCAAACGCAATCGTCACACTACGGACGAGCACAGCTCGCCCCTACGAAACAGCCATTTGTTGTTGGTGGATGTTCAATTAGCTTTTAGCTCTAAACCGCACATCCAACACAATGAACCCGCACAACAATATTGTATGTAAAACATATTTTGATATCGTTTGCGACAGAAAATAAGTGTCAAAAAAAGTGTCAACGCCTAGTTAATTGCCCATCGCTTAATATTTGCCTAATTTATGCCAAATGCACATTTGTCAAAATTGTTACTACTATTTAGCCCAAAGCAGTTGATTTTTTCTGCAAATTGTAGTATTATAATCAAGCATCTGGGTGTAGCGCAGTTTGGTAGCGCACTAGACTGGGGGTCTAGGTGTCGCAGGTTCAAGTCCTGTCACTCAGACCAGAAATAAAGGCCGCCCTTGTGGGGCGCAACAACAAGAACAAGCAAAAAAGCTTGTTCTTTTTTGTTGCTTTGTTTGGGTTGGCCTTTATATTGTCTTCTTGCAGGAGGTTGAAATAACGTGACGCTCAACTTTGTTTCGCTATTCCGTCACTTCGTTCCTTACAAGTCCCTGTCACTCAGACCAGACAAGTCGTATCATTTTTGATACGACTTGTTTTGTTGAAATTTTACGCATTTGTTTCTAGAAGGCCAATCCACAATGGATTGGCTCTTTTTTTGTGCAAAAACGGCGACACGTGGTGGATTTTTGCGATATGATTGTATCAAATGGCGCTTGTTAGACAATACTAAAAACGAGGTGACTTATGAGAAAAATTGGCGAAAAAGTTGCGCTTGTTGCGCAAATTTGTGTGGCGATTGTGTTCGTGATTGTGGCAATGCTTTACGTTGCGGAGATAATTCCGCAAAACGTCCTGCAGGACAACACAATCTTGTTTGTGATGATGTCAGTGCTATCGGTAGTGTTTGTGGGGACGTCGGTGTACCTTGTGTACATGAACTTTTCCGAAGCGCAAAACCTACGACGCATTTTGCTACATGCCGATTGCAAAAGTGCCACCACCACAACGATAAAGGTGGCAAATAAAATTGCGCACAACTGTGCCTACCGCATTGACGGAATAAAAATCAAAAGGACGAAAATTCGTGCCGACGACAAAAAGGGGTACATTGCAACGTTTGTTGTGGAAGTTTCCGCGTTGTCCGTCACGCCTGCCCTTGAAGAATTGCGCTGTTTGATTGAAGACAGTTTCAAAGATACGTTGGGACTAACTTTCAATACCATCACTTTTGAAGTTGCCAAGTTGACAGGTCAACCAAAGGCGGACGTCAAAAAAGCAAAAAAGCGCGCACAAGCATTGACGGATGGCGTGGAGCAGGTGCAAGATATCTACCAAAACCCCACCGGAGAAAAGCCAACCGATATTTCCCTACCTTTGCCAAGCGAGCAAGTTGACGTTGGAATTGTTGACGACATTGTTGACGAGCAAGTGGACGACCTTGATACCCAAATTGACACAACACAAGCGGATGCTACCGAATTGGTCGACCAAACTGTTGACCAAGTTGATAGCGCTGACGATGTTGTTGAGGACGACACGCAACTAACCTAAATGCGCACCAATAACATTTTGCTAATGTGCCAATCTCAACAAATAACATTACCGTTTGTGCGATCTGGTGCCTAAACAAATTGATGCGAAAACAACCAAATATAAAAACAAAATCCGTGGAGATTTCCACGGATTTTTTGGTTTGTAAAACTATTTAGATAACTACCATTTAGTGTCGATTTTCCTTTTGCAAAACAGCAATTCAGCACCACAATTTGATCCATTTTTTACCGCATTGGGGTTGCATTGGGGTTTGGTAAGGTGTTGCAAATTGGCTGTTGAGTTCACAAAAGTAGCACTTTAAGTGTCACTTTTGTAGTTGTTAGTGCCTACTTTGGTGTATTAGCGCTTGGTTTTGAAGTAGTCGGTGAGTATTTGTGAGCATTCCTTGTCACAAATGCCACCTTGGATGTTCAAGTGATGGTTTAGAGTGTTGCCAATGTGCTCGGCAAGGTGAATACATCCCGCACCGCTAAGGTCAAATGCGCCAAAATACAGGTTGGAAATGCGCGCATTGTAGCAAGCGCCAAGGCACATCACGCAGGGTTCAAGCGTTACGTAAAGGGAGCAACCTGTAAGTCGCCAATCATTCAACGCTTGGCACGCTCTGGAAATTGCCACCACTTCGGCATGCTCCACCGCATTTTTGGTTGCGTTGCGAGTGTTGTGTGCGACGGCTATCACTTGGCCATCCTTCACAACAATAGCGCCAATAGGCACTTCGTCCTCGCTTGCGGATATTTTTGCCTGCTCAAGGGCAAGCATCATAAATTTTTGTTGTTCGGTCATATTTTTCCTACTAATCCAGTTTTGCTCGTGCAATTTGGTTGTTGATAATCTTGATCATTTGGGCATCTACTTTCAAAACCTTGCGGTCGTAGGTGTAGATTCCGTTAACTTCGTCCTCGACATCACTAACTTGGGTGTACACCGTTGCGGAAAGTCCCTTGGAAATCAAGCGGAGAACATCGCGTTCGTACAGTTTTTTGAGGCCATCGTTGAACGCTTTTTGTGTTTTGAAGGTTTTGTAGCTATAGGTGTGGTCTGGGTTGAAACTGTGTTCCATATCCTTGTAGACGTAGCCACCAAATTCCGTCAAGCAAACAACGCGGTTTTTGTCCTTTTTGAGGCGAACGGGCTTAAAGTACACGTGCATGCTCTTGATATCGCCACCGCCTTGGTCGTGCCAACCGCTTGCGTGGTCAACGGTGCGAGTTGGATCGAATTGCTTTGTCCACTCGGCAACTTTGTTGGCATCAAATTGGCCCCACGCCTCGTTGAAAGGCACCCACATTGCGATACTTGTGCAGTTGTAAAGTTGGTTGAGCATTTCCTCGTATTCTGTCCAGTATCTATCGCGACTTTCCTGCGCTTGGCGGGAGAAAATGCGGTAGTTGCTGTCCTTTGTTTTGTCAAAACCGATGTTTGGCGCAAGCAAAGTGTACCATTTGTGTTGCTTTGTGCCACCGCTGGGCATATCTTGCCAAACAAGCATGCCGAGCCTATCGCAATGGTAGTACCAACGCATGGGCTCTACCTTGATATGCTTACGGAGCATGTTGAAACCGAGGTCTTTCATCTTTTGGATGTCGAAGATGAGCGCCTCGTCGCTTGGTGCGGTATACAAGCCATCCGACCAATAACCTTGGTCAAGTAGGCCATTGTGGAAGATTGGTTGGTTGTTCAACGTCAATCTGAGGTACTTACCAAAGCGTTCGTAGCCGAATTTGCGCATACCAAAGTAGCACATAACCTCGTCACGGCGCGTGATAAGTTTCAAATTGTATAAAAATGGCTCGTTTGGCGACCAACTTTTGAAGTCGGCAGGCATTTGCACCACAATTTTGCCTTTGCCATCCGCCTTGGCAACTTCCGTTTCGCCATCAAGCACCACGCAAGTGACGCTTTCATCAGTGGAGCAAACAGGCAAAACTTCCACTTGGGCATTGTCGTAGTCGGGGATGATTTTTACGCTTTGGATGTATTGTTTGGGAACACTTTCCATCCAAACGGTTTGCCAAATACCACTTTGAGGGGTATACCACATACCTTTGCGGTGGGTGGATTGCTTGCCGTTGGTGTGGTAGGATGTGTCGGTAAAGTCTTGCACACGAACAATCAGGATGTTTTCGCCATCCTTAAGTGCGCAAGTGATATCGGCAGTAAAACTGTTGTAACCGCCAACGTGGTGGCAAACGTTTTTACCGTTGACAAACACGTCGCAAATGCAGTCCACAGCGCCAAAATTGAGCAAAACGACGTCCTTAACAAAGGCTTTTGTAAGTGTTAAGGTGCGTTTGTAGAACAAATACTCCCCTGGATTGAGTTGACGATTAACTCCAGAGAGTGGGCTTTCCGGCGAAAATGGCACCAAAATTTTGCCATCGTAGTGGATGGGGAAGTACTCGTTTTGAGTGATTGCGTACTCCCAGTAACCATTCAAGTTGACGTAACTTTTGCGCACAAATTGTGGGCGTGGATACTCTTGCAAGGGCTTGTCCGTCAAATTTTCGCCCCATGGTGTTTTCAATTGCTTAAGTGCCATGTTTTACCCCTTTACTCGCCAAAACGGCAAAGTTTCAGTATAGTAGCACTATTGTACCACAATTTTGCCAAGATGTAAACAGGGCATTTGGCAAAAAGAGTAAATTGTTACAACCTTTGAGCCATCAAAAGACAAACGGCGCACATGATTTTGTGATAAAATCTATAAAAAGAGCGCAAATACGGGTGTTTGATTGCGCAATCTCATCAGTTTGTTGGCAGAATTGTAAGTTAAAACAAGTTTTTGCACAAAAGTTTGGCGTACAAACACAAAGATGTTGAAATTTGCGTTGTTTTATGATAAAATAGTAACATAACAAAATAAATTGGCCAATTTGAGTTGTTGGTGTGTTGGTTTACGCCTTCGATTTGTCTATTGTGACATTTTGACTGCAAAACTTCCTAAACATATCCACATCATTTCGGCCAAAGAGGTAAAAATGAGAACAAAAGCAAAATTCGAAAAGGTATCACTTGAAACGTTTTTGCAAAGTGGCACCGAACAAACATACGAAAACATCCTTTTGCCCAAGCGCGCCACAGCAAAAAGTGCCGGCTACGACTTTTTTGCACCAACGGACATCGACCTTGAACCAGGCGAAACTTTGACCGTTGCCACCGGTATTCGCGCTTTGATGCCAGACAATTGGTGCTTGATGATATTCCCAAGGAGTGGGCTTGGATTCAAGTTCCGCGTGCGCCTTGATAACACAGTTGGTATCATCGATGCCGACTACTGCAACGCGCCAAACGAAGGCCACATCTTTGTAAAAATCACAAACGAAGGCGCAAAAACACTACACGTACCCGCAAAAAATGCATTTGCGCAAGGAATTTTCACTCAATATTTCCTAACGGAAGATGACGACGTTACCACCGAGCGCACAGGCGGTTTGGGTAGCACCGACAAGAAATAGTATGGTAAAATTGGAACATCCAAAAACTTTACATCGGCTTTCCATTGTCCTTTTTGGCTTGTACGCGTGGCTACTGGTGTGGGTTATTGCGCTAAAATGCAATTTGATTGCACCCATCACCGACAACTACTACAAATTCGGCGATTGGACGTGGCAACAAAAATGGCAATTTGTGGGCGAAAGTTTCAAGGCGCTGTTTGTGGAAAACGAGTGGGGAAACGTGTTCCTCGACGCAAGGCAAGACCTTTTGAACATTGCCGTGTACGTCCCCTTTGGTTTGTATGTTGCCTACTTTGCCAAAAAGCGCAAACTGCTTTGGGTAGCCGTGCTATCCTTTGTGACAAGCGCTTGTTTTGAGATGTTTCAACTAATCAGTTTGATTGGTTGCTTTGGCGCAATCGACCTTGTAACAAACACGCTTGGGGGACTGATTGGTTGGGCGCTATTCAAATTGGTGCAAAAGAGCGTTACAAAACACCCCAAGGCATGGAGTATTGCATCCATAGTTGTGATAGTTTTAGCCTTGCCAATTGCCATCTACGCGCTTGTTGGCACCATCCAAATGTTGGACGTTTACCTAGGCATTTTGTCAAAAACGTACTAAAAAACATTGACACCCCCCCCCCGAAAGTTTGATATAATAAAGAAAAACACAATTTTGGAGAATAAGATGAACGAGTTTACTAAGCAGGACGTGAAAAATAGCGTGGAATACCAATGGCGCAAATCGCAAATCAAACTGTTGCTTTGCATACTTTTGATAGTTGCCATTGCCACATTTATTATTGTTGTAGTACCAGTTTGTGCAACAAACATGGAGTTTTGGGACGTTGGACTACTAACTTGGCTAATTTGCATGGCAATAACGGCGGTATTCTTTGGAATTTTTATGGTGGCATACCATAGCAAAAACATGCACTTGCTAAACCACTTTGAAGAATTCGCTCAACACGAAGTAGTTTTGGACAGAGTTGCCACCGGATATTTGTGGCGGAGCCGTGGTGCAGTTTACTACATTGTACGCATTGATCACAATGGTTCCACAATTAACGTAGATACAAGCCCTTGCTTTTCCAGCAATGCTTTTGCAAAGTTCACTTGCGACGACTACAACAATAAAAAAGTTGTTGGACTTTACGACGAAAAATTGCACAAATTTTACATTATTAAGAAGGTAGGAAAATAAATGAGATTACTGCTGATTGACCACCTGTATTACAAATACCCCGATGGAATTGATAGTCTTGAAGAATTTATCGACTACATAAACAATAGCGAAACAAAGTTCATCAAGATGACAGAACTGCCCGAAGACCATTGCGTTGCGCCATACTTCATCTGTGAGGATGCAAAAACCGTTTACTTGAACTTTGCAGGAGTAAGCCGAATTGAAGAGATTAGTGGCAAAATTATGTTGCGCATTGAATACGAGCGCAAACTGAAAGAAGTTGTAAGAACAAAGTGCCACGACTGCGTTCACTTTAGTGGCGATTTTGACGACCTTGAAGGTCATTGCGACTCACTAAGTTTGACAGGAGATTGCTGTTTGTATCGCAAAAACACCGACAACTAAGGCTGATTGCATTACCGAACACAAGTTATTTTGAACCCATCAAAAAAGACAGACAAAATTGTCTGTCTTTTTCTATTTGTTGCATTTTGTTACAAAAGTATGGTTTAAGGGATACAAAAGTCGGTGTTAAATATTCACTTTTGTGCGGTTGTTGATAAATTTGCGAGTTTATGGAAATGTATGCGCGGGCTGAACGCGAGTTTTTTGGGGAGCAAACGTTCGACCGAGAGCAACAATTTTACCAATTCCAAAACACTATTTGCTCAATAAAAAATCATTGTGTTCTCAACAAAAAAAATCATATTTCTAATGAAAAACATCATATTTTCAATGAAAAACATCATATTTTCAATGAAAAACATCATGTTTCAAGAAATCGCGCTTTCAATGGAAAACAATGTAAAAACCCTGCCAGTTTGATTGCTGACAGGGTGTTTTTTTGTTTACAAAGTCAATTTTAGCCAGTTTGGGTGCTTATTTCTTCAAAATCAAGTGTTTTGCAAGGCCGTTTTCCCAAATTGGTTCGAGATAACCTTCTACAAGTGGGCGGATATAATCGACAAGTTCTTGCTTGACTTGGTAGTTTTCGCCATCAATCCACTCCAATGGGATCTTTTTGACTGCGTTTGCGATGTGATGTACTGCGGAGTAGTCCAATTTGCAGGAATATGGATGGTTTCCCGTGCGAACAAGGGTTGCAACAACACCACTTTTGTCTTCGTAGGCAAGTTGAACAGCATAGGAACCCAATTCTTCCGCCTCGACAACGTCCACAAGGGATTGACAATGGCTTGCCGAGCGTTGCATAAAGGACAGTTCCATGCTTTTTGTTCGGCAACCGAAGGTTTTTGCAATCAAATCGGCAAGGAAACGGGATGTTCCGGCAAGGCGAACATGTCCAAACGGGTCCTTTTGGGTGCCTTCGTCAGCAAGTTGACAAACGTAGCGACCGTCTGCAACCTTGATACCTTCGGATACGGCAATAACTGCCGACTTGCCTTGGCGGACAATTTCGCCTACTTTATTGAGAAAATGGTCGATATCCACAGGCAACTCGGGGAGCAAAATCATTGCAACACCCTCGCAATCGTCACTTTTTACCAAACTTGCGCTTGCGGTTAGCCATCCGGCATCGCGCCCCATCACTTCCACTACGGAAATTACCGGATTTTGGTACACAAGACCGTCGCGAACAAGTTCTTTCAAGGTGGTTGCGATGTATTTGCAAGCGGAACCGTAGCCAGGGGTGTGGTCGGTGATGGCAAGGTCGTTGTCGATTGTTTTTGGCACACCGATAAACAACCTGTCGCCATAGATCATCGAGGAATAGCTGGAAAGTTTTTTGATGGTGTCCATGGAGTCGTTACCGCCAATGTAGAAAAAGGCGTCGATTTCGTAGTCGCGCAAAACGTCGAAGATTTTTTGATAGGTTTTTTCGTCCAAAGCAGGCTCAGGAAGCTTGAAGCGGCAACTGCCCAAAAATGCCGACGGAGTGCGACGGAGCAACTCTTGGTTGCGCTTGTCCAAAAGATATTCGTCCAAGTCGATGATGTTGCCTTCCAGCAATCCTTGGATGCCGTACACCATGCCGTAGACCTTTTCGGCGCCAAGTTTTTTGGCTTGTTTGTAGACACCCAAAAGACTTGCATTGATGACAGACGTTGGACCGCCAGATTGTCCTACAATTACATTTTTCATATCTTAACCCCCAGTTTTGTATGTGTTAAGTGCCACTTTTGTGACAAAGTTGGTGTTTTTGTTACTTTTGTTAGTGCTGTCGAAAACCTCAACAACAAGTTTTTGGGCGATGTTTTTGTCAAAAAAATCAATTTGAGAACGTGGATTTTCTTGCGACAAAACAGCCTATTTGTGCCATTTTTATTGCCATTTTATACACTTTTATTTCTTTCTGCAATCAAATCTGCGATCAAATCTCCAATCAAATCAATTGTCGTTTTGATGCAAAAAGTCGAACAATTTTTGAGCCGTGGGCTTTGTCATACCCTTGACTTTGGCAATATCCTCGATGGATGCCGATTTCAAGTTATCCATCGTTTTGAAATGCCTGTGCAGTGCAATTCGGCGCTTTTCGCCAATGCCGTCCACCTCTTGCAGTACCGATTTGATGGTGTTTTTGTTGTGCAAGTTCCTAAAATACGTGATTGCAAAGCGGTGGGCTTCGTCACGGATGTTGACAAGCAAATTTAGCGCAAAACTGTTGCGAGGCAAAATGGTTGGCTCGTTTGTACCCAAAGTGTACACCCACTCGAACCTTTCAGCAAGGGAAATCAGTTGTACGTTTACGCCACTTTCCTCCATGGCTTGGCGAGCGTATTCCAGTTGACCAAGACCACCATCCACAACAATCAGGTCGGGAGCCTTGCCAAACACGCCGTCATCGGCTTTTAGGCGCTCAAAACGGCGCAAAAGCACCTCTTTCATGCTGGCAAAGTCGTTTGCACCCTCGACAGTTTGTATGCGGAAACGCCTGTATTGACTTGCATCCTTTTGGCCATTTGTGAAAACAACCATACTGGCAACCTTGTCCACACCCTGCACGTTGGAAATATCGTAGCACTCGATGCGTTGTGGCAAAGTTTTGAGCCCAAGCATCTCCTTTAGTTGCAAAACAGCGCCATGTGTTGTGTTAAACTTTTTGTCCAGCGCGGTTTGGCTCTTTGTTAGGTATTCCACCGCGTTGCGATAGGACATATCCACCAGACGGCGCTTATCCCCCTTTTGAGGGCAGTACACAACTACCTTTTGTTGCATTTTAGTTGTCAAAAGTTGCGACAAGTCCTCCGCATCGGGCAGTTGAATGTTGGTGTAAATCTCGCCACAAAGTTTTACCACGTCGCAATATTCCGCCAAAAAACTGGATAGCGTTTGCGCCTCGTCAAGACCAGCATCGTCCACAACGTTGTTATCGGCAAAGATAACCTTGCCCCCGCGAATCATCGTGTGGTTGACAACGCAATTTTTACCATTGGATGCCACGGCAAACATGTCGTAGTCCACAAATTTATTCAAAACGACGATACGTTGTTGAGAAATTTTGTCAATCAGTTCCAAATAGCGTTTGTATTGCAATGCTTGCTCGTACTGCATTTTTTCGCTTGCGGACATCATTTTGTCCATCAAAATTTGTTTGACGGCGGTGTCGTCCCCACTTAGGAATTTGACGGCGTCATTGACAATTTGACGGTACTGTTCCTTGGTTACAGCACCAATGCAAGGCGCGCAACAACGGCCGATGTGGTAGTTAAGACAGGGTCTAAAATTCTTTGGAAGTTTGTCAAAATTAAAATTGCAAGTGATGGTTGGAAAAGCCGTGCCCAAAATTTGCAAAAATGCCTTTGATCCGCCCTGTGTGATTGGTCCAAAGTACCTACACTTGTCCTTTTGGAGTTTGCGCGTGGAGGTAAACTTGGGGTAGTCGGCATTTAGATCCACCTTGATGTAGGGGTATTGCTTGTCGTCCTTCAACAAAATGTTGTAAGGGGGAGTGTGTTTTTTGATGAGGGTGTTTTCCAAACTAAGCGCGTCCGTTTCGCTTGCGGTGATGATGTATCTAAAGTCCTCCACGTGGGAAAGCATCGCCAATACCTTTTCCGTTTTGTTTGTGGAAGCGTGAAAATACTGACGAACGCGGTTTTTGAGATTTTTGGCTTTGCCGACATACAAAATGTTTTGGTCGCCATCCATCATGATGTACACGCCTGGTTCGTCTGGAAGATTGGCTAATTTAGTTTTTAGATCCACTTGCATTTTCATAGCTATATTGTACCACAAGTTTTGTCAATGTGGAAGACGTTTGTGCAAAATTGTTGCAATATTGATGCAATTTGTTGCCGAAATTTGCCCCAAATGGAGAAATCGCCCATTTGAAATTTGACCGAGAAAGACCAGCAAAACTGGCGCAATCAAGCGTAAAAAAGTTGAGGTTGGAGTTTTACGAGTATCCGCAAAATTGCCAAGTTTTGCACAAAAGTGAGTGTTAACGACTACAAAAGTGGATATTTAATATTTACTTTTGTGATTTTGTGCCATTTTGACGAAATTTTGCGAGTGTTAGGAGAGTATCAAAAAAGGAACGAAAAATATCGTTCCTTTTTGGTTAAAAATTGAGTTTTTTGGTTGTGTTAGTTTTGTTGTTTGAAAAGTGCAACACAACTGGGATTGTCGCCAAAATTTGCCCTTTCGAAGGCGCGACAACTATTGTTTTTTCCAAGTGGATGGGTTGACAAACAAAAGCAATGGGAAAATTTCCAAACGGCCCAAAAGCATCGCAATGGACAAAACAACTTTGGAAAATTGTGAGTAGACAAAATATCCACCAACTACTTCGCCGTAGGCGGGGCCTATGTTGTTGAAACAAGCCGCGGTGGCAGTTATTTTGGATACAAAATCCAGTTTTGGATTTGGATCAAAACACAATATTACAAAAATGCAAATCAAGATAAATACATACACGACAAAGTAACTAAAAACGTTGTATAGCGTTTCGTTTGTTACAACTTTGCCCTCGAATTTTACAACGTTTGCATTGCGTGGGTGTAGCAGACGTCGAATTTCTCTTTTTACACCACTACCCAAAATTGCAATACGCGAAACTTTTAGTCCGCCAGCCGTTGAGCCAGCGCATCCGCCTACAAACATCAACAACAGCAATATCCATTTGGACAACTCCGGCCAAAAGTTGATATTTGTGTATCCTGGGATGGTTGTGTAGCCCGTTGTTGTCATAAAGGAAACGGTTTGGAAACTTGCATGTCGTAATGCGTCACCAAAGTTTTGCGTATAGCCCAGCGTTCCAAATAGATTGGCCGTCACAGTGCCGATGCTAACAATAACTATGCCAAGGTACAACATTACTTCTTGACTTTTAACTGCCGTCTTAAAGCGTTTTAGCGCCATCAAGCAATAAACGTTAAAGTTTACGCCAAACAACAGCATAAAAATTGTGATAACCCATTGGCAATAGGGGGAGTAAGATGCAATGCTATCCGCTTTTATACCAAATCCACCTGTGCCGGCGGTGCCAAATGCATGTAAAAGGCTATCGAAAAAGGGCATTCCGCCACACAAAAGTAGCACTACAAGCAATGCTGTCATACCAATGTAAATCAGGTACAACATTTTGGCAGTATCCCTTACTCTAGGAACAAGTTTGTCTACAGTTGGGCCGGGCATTTCCGCACGAAGTATGTGCATACTGCGGTCTTGCGAGCCGGTGGCAAACACCATAACAAACACGATGATACCCATACCGCCCACCCAGTGGGTAAAACTACGCCAAAACAGCAATCCTTTGGGGAAGGCTTCAATTTGATCGCCCGTCAATATGCTTGCGCCTGTGGTTGTTACACCGCTGACCGTTTCGAAAAAGGCATCGATATAGTTGGGTATTGCCCCGCTAATTACAAAAGGCAATGCGCCCACTAACGAAAAGTAGATCCATACCAACGATACCAAAACAAAGCCCTCGCGAGAGAACATTGCCGTGTGACGTGGTTTGAAAATCAGCATCAGCGCTACGCCAATTGCAACGGCAATGCTAATTGTAAATACAAAAGCCCAAACACAGCCATCCTGCGTTACGGCGGAAGTTATCATCGGCAAAACTAGTAGTGCCGCAAGCGCCAAGGACGTTTTGCCAAGCGAGTAAAAAATCATTCGAAGATTCATACGCTTACCTCAAAATATCCTCAAGAACCATCAGGTGTCTGCCTGTTGCAATCACGATAACGCGGTCGCCAATTTGCAATGCATCTTCGCCAGTAGGGATGATTGTTTCCTTACCGCGGATGATGCCCGCAATGATAAAGTTAGGTTTTAGTTGCAAATCTTTGAGTTTGTTGCCAATCAATTTGCTGTCGAAAAGCACCACAAACTCCAACGCTTCGGCACTACCATCCATCAACGTGTACATTGTTTCGATGGAACTGCCAAGGGTGTTGTTCAAAGCGCGAGCGTAACGGCGAACAATGTCGGCAACAATCTTTTGCGCGTTGACGGGTGTTGGCAAACCGAGTTTTTCCACTATGGCATACTTGTGGCTGTCGTTAACCTTGGCTACAACCTTGGGTATCTTGTGGTTTTGTGCGTACAACGCAATGACGATGTTATCTTCGTCGCGACCAGTCAATGCAATAAGAGCGTCGGTTGTTTTGAGCCCCTCTTCAAGAAGTAGTTCGTGGTCGGAGCCATCGCCATGGATGATGGATATGGAACTTGGCAACGTTTCGGAAATTTCCGCACAACGTGTTGCGTCTTTCTCGATAATTTTAACGTTGTAGTTGTTGTCGGCAAGGGTTTTTGCAAGGTAGTAGCCAATGGTGCTTGCGCCCAAAATGATGATATCGCGAGTTTGTTTTTGCACAAGACCAATGGCGCGCAAAAACTTGTTTGTATCGGTACCCTTGACCATAAATGCAACCCTGTCGCCCTCTTGCAACACAAATGGACCGGTAGGGATGTGCACTTGCTTGCCACGTTTTACGGCGCATACAACAAAGGGTACGCTACACTTTTGGCGGATTTGCGCCAAGGTTAGTCCAACAATTTTGGACTCTTCGCGTAGGACGGTTTCCAAAAGTTGAATCTTTTTGCCGGCAAAGGTATCTACGTCAACCGACGTTGGCAATTGCAAACGGTTGAACACACTTTCCGCCGTAAGACGCTCGGGATTGAGCGCAACGGAAATACCCAGTTGCTTGGAGATAAATCTCAAGCCATCATCGTTATAGTTTCTTTCGCGGACGCGTGCAATTGTATTTTTAGCACCAAGACTATGCGCAAGGAAGCATGCAAGCATGTTTACCTCGTCGTTTTGGGTAACGGCAATGAACAAGTCCGCCTGGGACACGCCGGCTTCTTGCAAAATTTCCAAGGAAGTAGCCAAACCGCATACCGCCATGACGTCGTAGGTGTTGGTTACCATTTCGATAACTTTGGGATTGTGGTCGATAGCAACAATGTTGTGCTTTTCCTTGATAAGACTTTCGATGGTGGCCTTACCAACTTTTCCGCATCCCACAATGATAATTTTCATAAATTTGTCCTACTTGAAAGGTAAAATTTAGCAACACAAAAATTGCTTATTATATATTTTAACACAATAGGCAATGTTTTGCAACACCCTAGCGGAAAATTTGTAGTTAGACAACTAGTATGTCAGTTTTATGGATATATTTTGCTCACAATTGGTTGGATGCTTGTTGCAAGATTGTTAGCCTTGCACCTTTGCTAAAACGACGTTTGACTAGGCAACGAAAAATTTGTCATTAAGAGTGGTTGTTGGTGTGGGAAATTTTGGTTTACAAAAAAAACGTTTGCTTGCCCCTTTTTACTTTTTGCAACAGGCCTGCAAAAGATTGTTCAAAGCGATGTTAAGTTTGCGTTGCTCTTCGATTGTGCGAGGGTTTTCCAGCCCCTTTTGGCGCAAGATTTGCACCGTTTTTTCCACCACGTCCCCGCGATTTTCGAAAATTTGCGCATTTGGAGAGTGTGCAAAAGTCGATGGGTTGGACGCGGTACAATCGGCAGTTTGTCCTGTGGAAGATGGCGGGGTTTGCAAGGGCATTTCGGCAGAAACTGGCGGTTGGGCTACTGTTGTTTGTGGGGTGGAAACCACGTTTGACTCCACCACTTGTCCACCTGTTTGAGTGAGCGTAGCATTGGGGTTTGCTGTTGCAATTTGAATATTTTGTGTTGAGCCGTTTGGCGCAGTGGCCGTTTGCTCGGAAAAGTTGTCACTTTTGACAATGTCCGCAACAGTGTTGAGATCGTGCAAAAACTTGCCAAAAACCTTTCGTGCGTGGGACAAATTGATTAGACCAATCAGTTTTGTAAGCAAAACTATCAGCGCGCTAAAAAGTACAAAGGCAACTTGGGTGGCAAAAATCTCCTGACTGTTTAGCCAAATTGCCAAAGCAAAGTAGACAACACACACCACAAATGCCACAAAATGCGCAAACCACAGTAAATATCTTTGTGGGCGCTTGACAAACTCGAACACGATGGATGGTTTTGCACATCCGCTATTGACAAATGCGCGCCATTGTCGTTGATAATGGGCAGGCAACTGCTTTGTTTCCCAAAGTACACTGCTTGGACTACGCAAGGTGCGTTTGTTAAATCGTTTGAGTTGCACGTTTTGACGCGCATAGGGATTGTGCACAAAGTTTACAAATGCCACCACGGCAATTGTGGCAAACATTGCAAGAAAAACTTGGTGCTTGTAAGTTAACAAAAAGTACAAAATTTGTCGCATTGATTTCTCCTTTTGGCATTGTCGTTTAGCGCTATGCCTTTTTGTAAATATTGTTGACACAAAACCTTTGGAATAAACAGCAAAAAGCATTGTTACTATAACTACTTTGGGATAAGTTAAAACAAAAGATTGTGGCAACCTTGTGTTGTTGAACTGACACAGGAAGTCCTTTAGGCACTTAAGTTGGACACTTCTCAATCGAAAAGGAATAAAGGACAAAAAGAGCTAAAGCGCAAAAAAAGACCAATTCTATCGCATAGAAAAGGTCTTTTTTTGTTAGTTAAAAACGTCTTTTAGGTGCGCCAAATTGCTCAGTCCAAAACACACGCAAATTTTGACAAAACTACACAAGAGGACAAGTTTTGCACAAAAGTGGGTGTTAACGGCTACAAAAGTCGGCATTAAAGTGCTAGTTTGTTACATTTGGATGAATTTGTTGTCGGCAATGGAAAGGACGAACGCATCCACATTATCAATGCCACAAATGTGTTTTACGGCAAGTTTGTAGCTGTTGAGTTGGTATGGATAGCGGTCGGCAACTTTGTCGCTTCGGCTGGTAAATTTGAAGTCCACAACGGTGGCTTTGTCCTTGCCTATCACAAGTAGGTCAATCACACCTTGAAGCATAACGTTGTCGCTAAAACGTTTGTCCTTGGCAAGTTGGTCATAGGGGGCGTACAGCATAAATGGAATTTCGTGGTACACTTTGCCACCTGCCAAAATTGCTTTGAGTTGTGGGTTTTGCAACGTTTGGTAGACAAGGTTTACGTCCAGTTGGTTTGCATACTGCTCTTCCAGTTTGCCACTTTCCACAAGTTGTTTGATTGTTTCGTTGATTTGCTCCACGTCTGCATTGTAGTCCACAAATTGGTAAACTGCGTGGTAGGCTGTGCCAATTTTGTTTTTGTCGTCTTGAACAAGCACAGGCGCTGTGTGGCTTTCCTCATCATCGAAATACTGCTTGTCCAATGCGGAACTTACAATTTTTGTGGGCATTGACGTTTGATCGGCAAATGGGTAGACGTAGTTTAGCGCGTCCAAGATGCCTTGCGCATCCGTTGATTGCTCGCAAACAAGGTCGCCGGTTGTTTCGCCTTGATTTTTAACTTCGTCCACAACTTCGATAACCAAACTGTCGTTACTGCAATGCAAGTCGGGATAGTTTTTCTTTAGCGCGTACAAAAGCCAATCTAGGCTACTGTTTGCATTTCTCGTTGCAGGGGCAACGTCATCCAAAACGCCCGCATCAACAGTTGCAAAGATATCCAAAACGTACTCGGCACGCGTCATTGCAACGTACAACAGGCGCATTTCTTCTTCGCGTTGCTTGTGCTTGTTGTGCAATATGCAGGCGTAGGTTGCCAAAGTTTCGTAACGTCCCATACTGTCGAAATCGTAGAGATAGGTCGCCAACCCAATTTCGCTACTGCGCTCCACGTAGTTGAGGTCGTTGGAGTTATCGAATTTGAATTCCTGCTCGAGACCGCCCAAAATTACAATGGGGAACTCCAAACCTTTGGATGCGTGCATTGTAATGATGCGCACAGCATTGGATTGAGCAAGAGGCAACTCCGACTTGGACTCGTCCGTTTCGTCAATGTAGAGCAAAAATTTGCTGATACTTTCGGCATAGGTTGCACCGCGCAAACCATCAACAAAGGCGTTGAGCTTGCCAAGTCGCAATGCGCCGTTTGGTAGACCTTGCACGTACAAGTCGTAGTTTGTTTGCTTGACAATTTCCAAAACAACGTCGCATACGCTTGCACCGTAACTGTAAAAGCGCAATTGGTCAACAAAATTGAGAAATTTTGCAATTTTTGCGGATACGTGGTCGGTTTTCGCGTTGGCGTACTCCGCAAGACGATGGTAAAATGGCACGACGTCCTTGGTGGTGTTTAGCCTGATTTGGGCAAGTTCCGTTTCGGTAAATCCGCCAAAACAACTCAGGCACGTGCCCGCCAGATACACTTCGTTGTAGGGGTTGTCCACAACGCGAAGCAGGTTTACAATTTCCCTAACTTCCTTGGAGGCAAGCCCATCAAGCTTGAATGCGGCAGTAACGGGGATGTTTTCGGCAATCAGCGCGTTGTAGATATCCGTGGCTCTTGCCGTCATACTGCGCGTCAAGATGACGATGTCGCCGTAGCCAATTTCCTTTTCCACCGTGACGTCTTGTTGGGTGCTTTCGTCCTTTTTAGTGATGGTGTACTTGGTGCCAACGTAGTTTTTGATACGCTCAGCGATGGCTTTGGGTTGCAATGCATCGGTAGCCATTTCCGTAGGAAAAGCAATGTCGTAGTAGTCGTCAATTTCCGCAGGGGCGTTGTTCGCTTTTTTCAAAAAGTTGATGCGTACCGATGGCACGTTTGGAAGGACGGGCTTTTTGCTTCCCTTCAGTTGTGCGGACGTTTTGTAATCCACCTTGCCCAAGTCCTCCGTCATGATTTCGTTAAAAACAAGGTTGACAAAGTCCAAAATGTCCTTGTTACTGCGGAAGTTGTCGTTGAGTTTTTCCGTTTTGCCACCACTACCTTGTGTGTAGTCGTGCAACTTTTGGTTGAAAAAGGATGGGTCGCAACCGCGGAAACCGTAGATGGATTGTTTGATATCCCCCACCATAAACAAGTGGTCGGGGGGCGCCAATTTAGTTACAATTTCCTCTTGGACGGGGTTTGTGTCCTGATACTCGTCCACAAACACGTACTTGTACCTTTCGCTAAGGGCATTGGCAACAACCTCGTCATCTAGCGCTTGTAGCGTTAGGTGTTCCAAATCGTTGAAGTCCACCCCACCGCGTTGCTTTTTGAGCGCCCAAAACTTGTTTTCGAAGCGCAAAACCATTTCCACAAGTTTGTCGGAAAGGGGCAACGTTTTGTCCAACTCCGCCCACATTGTGTCGATATCGTTGGAGCGCAACAACTTTTGGTAGCCTTCGAACAAATTTTGCAGTTTTTGGGTGATTTTTTTGTAGTCTTCGCGCATTTTTTCCCCAATGACGGGATCGTTTGTGGCAACGTAGGTTTTGCGGTTTTTGGCAACTAGACTTTCCATTTCGCAACGACGTACGCCATCAAATGCCGATTGTGGGTCAGCCCAGTCTACACCGTTTAGCGTTTGCAAGGTTTTTTTGCAAACTTGAGCAATTTGCTCCGCGCCAAGGTCTGGTGTGCCGTCGGGCATTTTTTCCTCATCACAACGGTGAATAATTTGCTTGATTTGCTCTGTGTAGTAGCAAACGGTAGATTTGAGGTGTTGCATCAACGTGGTCATCAAAATGCCACCGTTATCGTGTTGCAAATAGGTTTGGCGCATTTGTTGATACCATCCTTGGAAATCAACAATGTTGCGCGAAAATGCGTGCAAACCCAAAATTAGGTTTTTGAAGTTTTCCTCCCTGCGATGGGTGGAGTAGATTTTGTACAAATGTTGGAAATCTTGGTCGTTGCTTTGCAAATATTCCTTGAACAACTCGTCAATGGCTTGCTTTTTGAGGTTGGAAACGGTGATTGTGTCCAAAATGGAAAACGCTGGATCAATATCCACAACGTAAAAGTAGTTGCGGAGCAAATCGCTACAAAATGAGTGCAAAGTGCAAATTGATGCATTATCAAGTTTTTCCAACTGCTCGCGCACGCGCTCGTTGCTGCCACTTTTTGCAAGTTCAACGGACAATCTGTTTTTCATTTCCGCAGCGGCAAGATTGGTAAAAGTTACCACAACAATTTGGTCCACGTCTACATCCTGCTTGATAAGCCTTGCAATGCGCTCAATCATCACGGTTGTTTTGCCTGTGCCTGCCGATGCAGAAACAAGCAAATTTTGCATGGGCGCGCCATCCGTTGGGAAGAATATTACGTTTTTTTGCTCTGGAGTGTAGTTTCTACTCATCATCTTCCCCCTTGGCAACAACGCCCTTTGTAACGACGTTGGTTATTGTTTGAGCGCCCACCTTGTTTTTTACTTGGCGTGGCTCGTAGTTGAACACGTCATCGTAGTCGCAAATATCTTTGTAGTCGCAGTACTTGCACTTGTCTTTGTAGGGTGTTACCGCCACAAAACCTTTGTGCATCAATGCGCCGGCGCGCTTGATTAGTTCCGTTGCGTAAGTAACTTGGTGGTCAAATTGCTCAGCCGAGATGTGTCCCGTAGACCTGCCGTTAAAACTGCCTTTTGCCGTTATGCTCAGCCCGAGTTTTTCGCTCTTAAAGGGTTGTCCGGGGATAGAGGACGCAATTTTTGTATCAATGGCGGAGGCAACAGACATGTCCCTTAGCGTTCGTCCCCTGTAGGTGTAGGTCTTTTTGTCCTCCCCTTTGCCAAAATCGTTGTGCATAGCAAAGTAGTAGTAGCCTACTGGACGTTGCTTGAAGAAATCCTGAGCGGCGCGAACGTACACCAAAAGTTGCAACTTTTGGCCGATGTACAGGTTCTTTTCGTTGTAGTCGGAGGCGCTATCGCTAGACTTGTAGTCGATGATGATGATATCTTGATTGTAGCCATCAATACGGTCGATTTTGCCGTTCAAATTGAATTGGCCTTGGCCGTAGTTAATTGTTACCAATGGCGCGTGGCCTGGCTCATCTTTGCCATCGAAACTGAGTTCCGTTGCAACGTTTTGGAACTTGGAGTGAGCAAATTGCTCCTCGACAACTTTGCACATTTGTATTGCCTCGGCGCGCAATTGCGCCAATATGCCTTGCATTTGCGGGTCGGTTTTTAGCGCGGTGTAGAAGTCGCTACCAAGCGCCTTGTCGAAACACTCCATTGCTATTTGCTCGACAATCTTTGTGTCGGTGATGGCTTGTGCAGTTGTTGGTTGCTCGGGCACGTTGCCTTGCTTGGCAACCTTTGCCTTGTAGTCGTTGGACGCCTTTACGTAGTGATCCAACGTGTCGTGCAAAATTGTACCCAAGTCGCTCGCTTGAAGTTGGGCGATTTCGCGTGGGTTGACGTTGAGGCCATACTTGATAAAAAATCGGTATGGACACTCGAAAAAGGTGGTAAGTTGGCTCACGCTTGTGCGATCGCTTTTGAAAAACAGTTTGTCGCCACCTTGAATGGTGATATTTTGGCCGTTTTTGGCAAATTGGTACTTGTCTGCTTGCGCGGAGTACGCCTGACTGAGTACGTTGTAGGAAGGCATGCTTACAATTTGCTTGTCGGCAATTTTGCGTTTGTTCAAAACCACCTTGGAGATGGCTTGCTTTTCCGTGAAGATATCCTCCATTTCCACATCGGTGGCGGAAAGAAGAACTGGTTCCATTTTGCCGTTTGCTTGGTTCTTTTTGTAGCCAACGATAAGCATTTTGCAAATCTGCTCCACAAATGGAGATGGCTTTAGGCTATCTGCACCATCGGTGGTTGTGTAAGAAATATAAAGTTTTTCCGTGGGCTCTTGCAACAGTTGGAACAGACTAAATCTTTCGCGTTTGTTTTCCGTGTGGATTTGTGGCTCGACGTTGATGTTTTCCTTTGTCAATGCTTGGATGTTTGCATCTGTAAGCAGTTTGCAATCCTTTTTGACAATGGGCATAGCGCCGTAGTTAGCGCCCAAAAGCGCCAAAAACTTGATATCGTGCTTGCGCGCCTTTGCCATGTTGGCAAAAACTACGCAGTCGTTGTGTTGTGGAATGACGGAAATTTTGACGGATGCTACCGCTGCCGTCAATGCCTTGGCAAACTCTTCCAAAGTCACAAAGCGGTTGTCCATGATGGTTTCCGCTTGAAGAAGCACTTGCTCGAACTTTTCCACAGTTTGATTTGTGACGTTGGCTTGGATTGCGTTGCCGGACAATTGTTGTTGCTCCGCCAAGACGTTGTTGCGCTCGGCAACTTGTTGGCTTGCCAAAAGGTCACGGATTAGTTGTACGTAGTCCACAGCCTTGGCGCTTTGTGGAAACACGTTAGATTTGTACAAATTGTTGAACTTTTGCCTGAACTGATTTGCGCCTTGGTAAAAGTAGTCGTCAAGTCCCAATGCAAAGTTGTCGTAGTTGTAGGAAACGTTGTACTTTAGGCAGTAGTTTTCGAACTTGTAGACGTCGTCTACGTCCGTTTTGCCATCAAAGTTACCGCAGAAAAGGTAGTTTTTGACAAAACTCAAAACGTTTTGCAATCTGCCGTTATTGCGTTGAAGGGCAAGGTAGTCCAAAACGAATTGCGCATAGGGTTGGTCGGCAAGCTCGAATTGTCTATCGCAGAAATATGGTATTTGCAACTGCTCGAAAACGTTTGCAATGGAGTTGACGTACTTGTTGATATCGCTTGTTACAACGTACACGTCCTTAAATCTGCCACCACCGCGAACGTATTTTTGTACCTTGCAAGCAAGGTTGTACACTTCCGAATAGCGCGTTTCCCCTTGGAATACTTCCACAAAGTTGTTGTTTGCAATGGGGGCTGGTGTTATGTAGCGGAAAAGATGCTCGCCAACAAAACTAGTGACGGCATTTGTGCCCATGTGGGTGTTTTCGATGATGCTTGGTGTGATTTGGTTGCGCTCGCACACCTTCAACAAACCATCATAGATGTCGTCCAAATACAGGTGCTTGTCGGCAAAATTCTTGCCTACGCAACAGGATACAGTTACGCCTTGACTGACAAGAGCAAGTTGCTCCACCAAAGCAAACTCTTGCGCGGTAAGGTTGTCGAAATCGCAAAGGTAAAAGTAGCCATCCTTGACACTTTGCACGTTGGGTAGTTGGTCGCAAAGCAAATCCAATTTGTCTGCCGAATCGACAAAGCGGTTTTGGGTGTAGTCGAGATATGCTTGGTAAAGGGTGGCAATATCCTCCGCCTTTCCACGGACAGACGTGGGCAGTTTGTCGTTGATTAGTTTGCTTGGTTGGATTTTGCAATACTTCATCATGCTGATGGTATCGTACATATCGGCAACAAAGCCGGGACTATCAACACCCTTGGTAAAGCACTTGAGGTTGCGCTTGTTATCTTGGATGATGCCGGCAAGCGCCATGATGCCTGCCTGTTTGGAAAGGTACTCGTACTTGGGCAAAATGCGAGATGCAAGTCGCCTAAAAGTGAGAACTTGCACGTTAAAACTACCGCCTATTTCCTGTAGAATTAGGCGTTCCATTTCCAGCGTGGAGCGGTCGGGCACGATTACTGTGTGCATAACGTCCAAATTGCTTTTGTCCACGCGTTTTAGCGCTTGAACAATTTGCATTGCGCATTGTTTTGTTGTGCTATTTTTGTAGATGGTTATCATTTGTTTGTCCTTTTGGTGTGCCGTGGCACAAGTTAGTTTATATTTTACCATCTTTTTGTTGTCGTTGCAAGGGCATACTGACGAATTTTGCCTCTTTGTTGAATTTTTTGATGCATTGTTAACTTAAAAATAATTGAACGAGGTAATCTTGAAATAAGGCTTGTCAAAATGATGACAAATGTGGTATACTGTACAAAGTGTTGCATGTTTTGAACAAAAACGTTGCAAATATCTCAAAAACAACCGTAAGGATGGAATAAAAATGAAAAAAACACTTGCACTTGTACTACTTTTGATTTTGGCAATGGGCGTGTTTGCCGCTTGCAATCAAGTACAACCAACGGAAAGAAAAACAAGATGGGGCGAAAGCGAAACTTGGACGTACAACATCTCCTTGTTGAACACAAACGCTTCCAACATCAACGGCGCCGACTACTACCGCGACTTTTTGGCAACTGGCGAAACAAACCCATTCAATGGAAATCTTGATAGAATTGTTCCAAACGATTTGACAGGTACTTACGTTGTTACCATCAGCCAAGACATTGCAAAGGACACAACAACAGTATCCACAACACAAACAATGATTGCTACCTACGACGCAATCATGGTGGACACAAGCAGATTGGATAAGTCCGTCATTGTGGAACAAAAGGACGAAACAATCACATTGAAATCCACTCAAGAAACAAGAGTTACCTTCAAAAACGGCACACAATTGCCAGTATCTTCGTCCACAAAGGCAAACGGTTTTTACATTGGCAGACAAAACCAAAGCATGTCCCAATACGAAATCTCCACCGAGTACAAAGTTAGTGGCAAAAAGGTTGTAGCAACCGTTACCAACGGGGACAAAAAGGAAGAAGTTACACTGTCCAACACAAACGTTATCGACACAAACCAAGTGTTGATGTACGCTCGTAGTTTCGACAAAACTGCAACAAGTTTCCAAGATAACCCACAAGTAATGGTGTTCGATCCATTGACAAAATCCTCCAAGAGATTGACCATGAGTTACACAGCAACTCAAAACGTTTTGGTGGAACACCAATTTGCAGATGCATCGGAAAGCGCCAGCGTTGCAACACAAATGCCTCGCTTGGACTTGGCATTGGACGGAATGGCATTTATGACACAAGTAAGTTTGCCTGATATGACAGCAAACGGCCTTGACCGCATTACTACAAACGTTCCCGACGTCCGCTTCCCAATGCACACAATTTACCGTTTCCGCGTTGGATTTGTTTCCTACGAACTGACCGGCTACCTTACCGATGATATAGTAAACACCATCAAAGTAAAAGCAGAGTAATGCAATTTTGACAAATCAAAACCCACTCGAAACTCGAGTGGGTTTTTTTGTTGGTTGGGTGAATTATACTTTCAAGTGCAATACCCAAATAAAAAAGAACAGGGTTGTTTGTTGTAAATAGCCTTGGCGATTTGTGACGTTTGCGAAAATGCGACGAAGTACAACTCTCGTTGGATAGTTGTACCGCTCAACAATCTTGAAAAACCAATGTTTTGCAACAAAAAATGCACTCCGTAAAAAAGAGTGCATTTTGTTTTTGTTAAAGTTGAGGTAACGTTGGTCCCTTGTTCCTTTGACAATACCCGATTGTTCAATTAGAACCAGAACAATGTCTTGAGTTTGTAAGCGCTCCAGTTGCTTGGGTATGTGTCCATTCTTTCGAAGAAGAATGTCAAAACAAGGTATTGCATTTCGTTGAGGTTTTTGCTGTCTGCAAGGCAGAAGTAGCAGAAGCCCTTTACCATTGCTTCGTAGTTGTCGGCATCTTTGAGGTATTCGCGAAGGTCACGAAGAAGTTCGATGTCGCCTGTGAGAGTTTCGGTATCCAATCTCTTGTACAAAGCACGGCAGTCTTCACGAGTGAGTGGTTCTACCTTAGCGTAGTTGCAGAATACTTTGTAAGCTTCGTATTCGTTTCTGGAAACTTCGCCGTCGCCCATCATCAAGTATACGAAAATGTGTTGGAAGATGTAGAAGATCTTGTCTTTGTACTCTTCGCCCTTGCTCTTGCAGAAGTCTACGTACATATCTTTGTACTCAACGTAAGCGTGAGAAAGAAGGTTTTTTGCTTTTACGTGGAAATCGGATGCGCTGTTGTTCTTTTTGCGATCGCGAGCAAGTTTCATCATTTCCATCATGTCGATAGGTTTTTTAGCCATGGTGTGTTTCCCCCTTGAATTTTTGATTTGGTAATCTTATATTATAATATCATAGTAAAAATGTCCCGTCAAGATAAAAAAACAAAATTTAGATGTTTTTTTGTTAAGTTTACATATCTAGATAAACTGCTTTTGCTTGGCTATTTACCGTTGATTTGCGCACGAGTTGGTTGTGGCAAGGATAATTTTGATTTTGACCACAATTTGATAACGGTTTTGCAAGCAAGGCAATTAGCCTATGTTTTGGCGTTTGCACTCAACGGCTTGCGCGAGCCTTGGCAAAGGTAAGGATTTTGTGTACGTACTCCGCCTGCTCGGCAACTCGGTTTTTGACCGCGTTGTTGGAAAAGGATTGAACGTCACTTTGCAAACTGGACACAAGCGCTAGCATTTGGTCAACTTCGCTAGCACCGCTTGCGCTTTGCAAAAAGGCTTGCAACGTTTGTTTTTCGGTGGCGGTCATGTGTTCGGCGTAGATATGTTCAAACCTGCTTTGTAGTTGGTTTGTCCAAGCGGAAAACACCTCTTTGATATCCGCAGTTGGGCTAACTGCCTTTACCTTGTGTGTGCCAAGCGTCATTGTTTGCAAAACAAATTGGGCATAGGCATCGTTTTTTACAAGGTAATTTTGAGATGCAAACAGCGATACACCGCTGATGTTTTGCATTTTGATTGCATCGATAAGTTGTTGATTTTTGAGAATGGTATCGCCGTTGTACAACGGAGAAATACCCGTGTACTGAAGCGCGCTGGTGTGGTAAGCATCAAACTTTTGGGCGCTATCCACAAGTACGTCTACGTTTTCCGTGTAGATCATTGGCAAAACAACATCCAAGTAGCCGTTTTGTAGCCATGTTTCCACGTCCTGCATGTACACGTGGTAGGCATCAAACATGTAGCCGTAGGGGCTTGCTGAAATGATAACATTTGGAGCAACGTTGCGAACAAGTTGTGTAAGGTTTTTGACGGTGTTTGTGATTTGATCCCGTTTGAAGTTGTGCCACTTTTCGCGAAGGTCGGTGTCCACTCGCAAGTCTTGGGTAAGGTTGCTACCTGTGTAATTGTATTGCGCGGAAAAGGTTGCAATGGCATGATCGGTAAAACCGCAATCGGCATATTCCCCCTCGTAGGGAGATGCGTCGTAGCGGATGTAGTCGTAACTAATGCCATCAAAATTGTACTTTTGTAACATTTCCGTAAGGATGTTGGCAAGGTAGGATTGCACTTCTGGATTGGATGCATCTAGGTAGCCCTGTTTGTTGCCATCCAAATCGGCATACACCCACTCCGACTTGATACTGGGGGACTCAATTCCGTAGTAGGGTTTTGCGGTAAGCAATTCCACCCAAGCATGCACTTGGATACCCAGTTTGTGGCACTCGGAAATTAGTGCCAAGGTGTAGTCGTTGCCATACTCGCCGTAGTCGTTGCCCTGCATGCGCGGATGTTGACAATCCAAAACTTCGCTGTGGTAGGTCGTCATGCCATGCCAAAGAGTTTCCACGTACAAATTGTTGATACCCAACTCGTACAGGCGGGCAACAAACTGCTTTACACCATCCAAATTTGTTTCGTCAAAGGCGGATGCGTTTGGTCGGTGCCACATACCCCTGCCGTCCACCGCTTGCGACTCCATTGCAAGGGCGCACTTGGTGGTTAGTAGTTTTGTTAGCTCCTTGGCTTGGGCATCAATTTGCTCGGGGTTTGAATTTTCCGTTTGAGCGTAGTCCACAACCTCTTGCATTTTTTGCTCTATGGTTTGGGAAACTTGCTCGATTGCTTGGTGGTCGATATCGTACAGGCCATCAATTTTGCCTTGGACAAAGTCCTCCACTTGCAGTTCCAGCACCTTTAGTGGGGAAAGCACCGCATCACGCTTGACAACAATGCTACCAAACTGCACTTGAACAATATCGCCCAGTTGCACGCTTTGCAAAGTTTCCACAGCGTCGCCGTGACCGCTTACCACAAATGCACCCTTTCGAAAGTCCACCTGCTCGCCCTTGTCAACAACAAAGCCTGTGTCCTTTTCCACAAGCAATTCGTAGCCAAATTGGTTGCGAGGGAAATCTATTGTGTAGATAACGATAGCATTGGTCATGCGCGCAACGTTTGCGCCGTCAAAATCCAACGTGGAAATTGTGGTTGCATGCTGGTAACTTTTTTCGTCACACATATCAACCTGCCACACAATTGCTGACGTCAAAACGACAATCAGCACTATTGCCAATGCAATCAGTACCCTTTTCACAATCTAGTCCCCCTCTAATAAAAAACAAGGCCCTGTGTACAATTTGTTGGTTGCATTTGCAACACAATCACACAGAGCCATGTGGTAAATATACTACTTTTGTTGATCCTTCAAAAGTTCAACGATTTCTGCCAAAAGTTGTTGCTCTGTCTTTGGAGCGTTCTTTGCAGCTTCTTCGGCAGCGATGCGTGCTTGTTCAGCAACGTCAGCCAAACGTTGTTGTTGGATAGCCTTGATTTCCTTGCGGGATTTGCCTTGCTTGCGAAGAGTTTTGATTTCCTCCTTGGTCAATGCGCCACCAAGTTTTTTAGCGCGAGCCATTTCGGAGTTGGCAAAGTTGATTGCGCGAACAATTGTGAACAAAACAAGGGCAATCAAAAGGAAGTTGATGATTGCGCTTACAAATGCGCCCCAGTCGATGTAGATGGACTTTGCAAGGTCCAATGCGCCTTCTGCATCGTAGGCAGGGCTCAAAATTGTAACAGCACTTTCCAAGCCGTTGTTGCCCAAAATGAGAGCCAAAAGCCAGTTAACAAGTGGTTTTAGGATGTTGTTGGTAAGACCGTTTACAATTGCTGTGAACGCGCCACCAACGATAACGCCGACAGACATGTCCAGCACGTTACCACGAGTGATAAACTTTTTGAATTCTTGAAAAAACTTTTTCATGGATAAGTTCTCCTTTGTTTATTTTTTGATACTATTTTAGCACCTAAAACCACCAAATGCAACAAATTGCAATAAGTTTGTTGTAATTTTACAAACAAAGTTGGCAAGGGTGGCTTTTTGACTACTCGACGGCAACTTCTTGTGGTTGCTCAATTTTTTTGAGCGCTTTGCGGAATTGGAATATGAACAAAATTGTGGTAAACGTCACTGCAATCACGTCGGCAATGGGTTCTGCCATGTAGACACCCATTGTTTTGTTTTCCACAATGTTTGGCAAAATGTAGATCAATGGCAACAGTAGCACAAATTTGCGCACCACGGCAACAATTACCGATGATGGAGCGTTGCCAAGGGACACAAAGGTCATTTGGCAGGCAATTTGTATACCAAACAGGAACATTCCGCCAAGATAGATGCGCATTGCCTTTTCGGTGAAATCAAGCAACTCCACCTTGTTGTTGAAAACGGATGCAAATGCCCTTGGGAAAAGCATCACAAGCGCCCAAAGTGTTACGGAGTACACCAAGCAGGAGGTAAGCAACAACTTGAAAGTCTTTTTGACACGCTCGGGAGATCTTGCTCCGTAGTTGTAACTGAGTATTGGTTGAGCGCCTTGCGCGATGCCTTGCAATGGGAGCATGGCAAACTGCATAACGCTTGTCAAAATTGTCATAGCGCCAACGGCAATATCTCCGCCGTAGTTTTGCAAGGAAGAGTTGAAACAAACGGAAATCACGCTTTCGCTTGCTTGCATAATAAAAGTTGCAAGTCCCAATGCCAAACAAGGCAAAACGAACTTGGGGGAAACAAACAGGTTTTTGCGCTTCAAACGAATTTGCGCCTTTTTGCCGGACAAGAACAAAACAATCCACACGCAAGACGCGCATTGAGAAATGATGGTTGCAAGCGCTGCACCGCTAACGCCCATGCCCAGTCCGTAGATAAAAATTGGGTCCAAAATGATGTTTGCAACTGCACCGATAATTACCGAGAGCATAGACACTTTGGTAAAGCCTTGCGCCGTGATAAACGCGTTCATTCCAAGTGTAAGTTGCACAAAGATTGTGCCAAATGCGTAGATACTCATGTAGTCGGTTGCGTAGCCGATGGTGTTTTCGCTTGCGCCAAACACCCACAAAAGGTCACCGCTCCAAATGCACAGCACCACCGTCAAAATGATGGAAATGATGATTTGTGTAGTAAAACATCCGCCCAAGGTTTTTTCCGCGCTGTCGTTGTCCTTTTTGCCCATAAAGATGGATGCTCGGGGCGCTCCGCCGGAACTAACTAGTGCGGCAAATGCCGAAACTATCAAAATGATTGGCATGCACACACCAATACCCGTGATTGCCAAATCGCCATCACCCGGCATGTGTCCAATGTAGATGCGGTCCACAATGTTGTAGAGCATGTTGATCAGTTGCGCCACAACTGTTGGTAATGCCAGCTTGAACAAAAGTTTGCCAACAGGCTCCTTGCCAAGCATTTCTTTGCTGTTTGTCATTCTTGCTATCTCCTCTCTGCGCAATTTGATGCGACTATGTTTTGATACAAATTGAGCCATTTTGCCCATGCAAAAGGCCGTAGGTTTGTGCTGATTGTTGAAAAACACCAGCCATCAATGGGAATATTTTACCATCCAAGCGCAAAGAGTGCAACCTATTTGGGTAAATTTGGTAAAACTGTTGCAACTTTTGCAACAAATGCTGTATAATTATTGTGATATCGAGGTGTAGCGCAGTTGATAGCGCGCGTGGTTCGGGACCACGAGGTCGTGGGTTTGAGTCCCACCACTTCGACCAAAATTGCAAAACTAAAACACGAGGGATAAATTGTATCTCTCGTGTTTTTTGATACATTTGATTACCCTACACCATACTGCTCTTTTTGAGTACGGCACAACTGATTGCGCCCAAACCAAATGCGAAAATAGCACCGCCAACCGCACAGAGCAACACGTTTACGATGGTGGATGCAAGTGGAGTTACCAACGAAACCATCATAAATAGCAACATACCACCGCCAAGACTTCCACAGATGGCAAGCCATGTTTTTTGCTTTGAAGCTACGCTAATCAGTGTAAAAATGGAAACAAACACAAGCATCAAAAACATCTTTGCCAGCATGCACATGATGATGTTGCCTGCGTTTAGCCCGTGAAGGTCAAAGGAAAGTGACGAGATTGCACCGCCAATAATGGATCCAACAAAATAGGCAATAAGCATAAGCACACCGCAAACAAAACCAGCAAGAGTTTTGGACACAACGTACTCGCTTCTTTTTGCACGAACGGTAAACAAGTTTTTGGCGTAGCCACTCCTAAAGTCGTCACAAATAAACAAACATACAAAAACTGCCACACCAATAAAGGCCATGTTGATGTTGCACATCATAAACACATCGTCCCCGGGAAGTGGACCTACGGGCAATGTGCCAATGTTTTGCCAAGCATTTTCCGGGCCTTGCATGATGATTTCCTGTCCAGTTTGTTGGTCAACAGAAACGGAGCCATCCATCATGCACATCATAACCGTCATCAAAATGGGGATTACAAGTGCGCAGGCAATGATGATGTAGAAGTGTTTGGATAAAAACATTCTGCGAAAGTCCACCTTGAGCATGCTTTTTAGGCGCTTGCCAAAGGTGACTTTTTCAAATTTAACTGTGTTGTTTGTCATCTTTTACCTCCGTTCATAAGGTCGATATAGTACTCCTCCAGGCCGATTTTGTCCGTTTTGATTTCCGTTACACAAATACCATTTTGGTAGAGATAGCTAACAATTTCCTCCGGTGTGGTCATGTCGTACACGCGCAGATAGCCCGCTTCATCCTCCTCCACGCGAGAATACTTGCAACCAAGTAGAATCTTCGTTTTGTTCATTTCGGCACTTTGGATGGCAACGTAGGTACGACAACTTGCATCAAGCTCGTCAGCTGTCATTTGTGCAATCATTTTGCCGTGGCGGATGATGCCGTAGTGAGTGGCAACCTTTTGAAGTTCGCCAAGTAGGTGGGAAGAAATGATGATGCTACGCTTGCCGTCTTTGATGATATCGGTAAACACCTCGCGCATGATACGCATACCATCGGCATCAAGGCCGTTAAGTGGTTCGTCCAACACAAGAAGGGTTGGGGCGCCAAGCAAAGCCATTGCGATACCTACGCGTTGCTTCATACCCAGGGAACAGTTTTTGTACTTGTTGCCAGCAGATCCTTCCATGCGCACCATTTTGAGTACCTTGATTACCTCCTGCTCGGCATTTGCAATACCTAGGTTTTCTGCTTGAAGCATCATGTTGTCAAACACCGTCAATCCGGCAAAACATCCTGGTGCTTCGATAAGTACACCCATCTTTGCGCGGACATCTTCGTCGGTGTATTCCTTGCCGTAAAGTTTGATGGATCCACCACTTGTGGGAATAAGGCCACAAATCATCTTTTCCGTTGTGGACTTGCCAGAGCCATTTTCGCCAATAAAGCCGTAGATAGCCCCCATTGGCACAGTCATATCCAAACCGCACACCGCTTGCTTGGGGCCAAAGTTTTTGCTTAGATTTTTGATTTCAACTGCGTTCATACTTGTCACCTCCTAGTAAACGTCGCACTTGTTTAGGATGTGCGTGCCTGCGATGTTGTAGATAACTGCCCAAGCGCCGGAAACAACAATGCACGTGATTAGCGAGCCAATGTTGCTAGAAAGGTTTGCGTTTACCGATGCGCCATAAAGGAAAATGTTCAAGAAACCCGTAGGGAGGTTAAGTCCTTCGACAATGGCTGCAGCGCCAATGATAAGGATGCCTGTGCCAAAAAAGAAGGATGATGCCACCGAAACACCAAAGTATCTACGGAAAATTACATTTAGGAATGTGTACAAACTTGCCCAACCAACGGACATGATAATCTTACCGAAGATGGCAATCAGCAATGAGCCAACGTTTACAGCTGTATCGTATTGCACTAGCAATCCGCCCACTGTGCCACCAATAAAATAGGTCACGCACATACAAGCCATGGCAAAGGCGCAAACGATGGTTTTGGAAATCATGTAGTCTTCCTTCTTTGCATGGGTGGTAAACAGTTGTTTTACATAGCCAGACTTGTAGTCGTGACCAATAAAGATGGACACCATGATACCACCAAAGATAAACACCATATTCATGTTGGCGTAGTCGGCAATTCCTTCGATAACGTACAAAGTTCTAGATGAAGCAATGATTTGCCACACGTTGGTGTACAATGTGATTTGGTTGCCGTCTGGGCCAAGCATCGTTGTCATTGCAGACACCATTGCAGGAATAATTGCTGCAATAGCAAGGAAAATGTAGAACAATGGTGTGTTGAAAAGGCGATAGAAGTCTACGCCTAGCATGCCCTTGATACGCTTTGCAAAGGTGGGGGATTCAAATTTGATTTCAGGTGTGTTGTTCATGTTATTTGCCCTCCTTTTGAGACATAAGTTCGATGTAGTACTCTTCTAGACCAATCTTGTTTTTGCAAATTTCGCTTACCACGTGGTTGTTTTTCATCAAGTAGTCCACAATGGATGCTGTGTCGTCCACATCGTAGATGCGGATACAGTCCCCTTCCAATCTAACGTCGGCAAACTTTTGCGAAAGCACAGCAAGTGCACCATTTAGATCGGCTGTTTTGAGTGTGGTAAACACTTGTGCGCGTGAGTCCATCTCCTCGGCGGAAAGCTCCATGATCATTTTGCCTTGACGGATGATGCCGTAGTGTGTGGCGATTTTTTCCAACTCGCCAAGAATGTGCGAAGAAATGAGCACTGTGCACCCGTACTTTTTGGTGATGTCCACAAGAATTTCGCGCATGATACGCATGCCGTCAGTGTCCAAACCGTTGATGGGTTCGTCCAAAATTAGCAATGCTGGATCCCCCAAAAGAGCCATTGCGATGCCAATACGTTGCTTCATGCCCAAGGAACAACTCTTAAATTTGAGCTTTGCGTGGTCCTCCATGCGGACAATGCTCAGTACGCGGTAAATTTCTTCATCGGCATTTTCTATACCAAGATTGATGCATTGCATCATAAGATTTTGGTACACGGAGGACTCGGGGAAACATCCTGCGTTTTCGATAAGCGCGCCCACTCTCACACGCACACCGGGGTCGGTGTAGTCGCGACCAAACAATTTGATACTGCCACCATCGGGAACAAGGTGTCCGCAGATGAGTTTTTCGGTGGTGGATTTTCCGCTTCCGTTTTCGCCAATAAAGCCATAGATTGCCCCTTGTGGAACTGTCATGTTGAGATTGTCAACGGCGTACATCCCACGAAAACTTTTGGAAAGATTTCTAATTTCAATAGCGTTCATATTTACTCCTTTTGCACAGGCAAACAAAACTGTTTGCACATGCTGTGTTGTAGCGCAAACTTTCAGTATTTGCGCATTTTACAATAAAATTATAATACCCAAGCAATAAAAAACAAAACTACATTTATTTGCGTTTGTGTTGTTTTCTGATGCAACATTGCCCCCCGAACCAAGTGGCAGGTAAATCACTAGCCAAAAACAAAAATCACACAACCAGTTTTTCAATTTTCGTCAAACTGTTGCAACTTTTGGGCAAGTTGGGTATAATTAAGTTAACACTTAACTTTGCACAAAAGGTAAAATATGAAACACTACAACGACTACATACAAATACTAAACGAAGAACTTGCCGTTGCAATGGGTTGCACCGAGCCAATTGCCATTGCCTACTGCGCAAGCCTTGTAAAGGATCACTTGGGTTGCTTGCCCACTCACGTTGACGTGCTTGTTAGCGGAAACATCATCAAAAACGTAAAAAGCGTGATTGTGCCCAATACAAACAAAAGCGCCGGTATCGAAACTGCCGTTGCAATTGGCCTACTTGCCGGCAACAGCCAAGCCAAGTTGGAGGTTATTGCAAGCGTTACCAAGGCGGATGCGGAGCGGTTACCTCAGTTTTTGAAGGACACCCCCATTGTTGTGCGCCCAGCGGACACCGACCACACGTTGTACATCGAGATTGTTGGCAAAAGCAGTTGCGACGCAGTAAAGGTTATCATTGCAGATGCTCACACGCACGTTGTACTGATTGAGAAAAACGGCAAAACCATCTACAAAAACGAACAAAAGGTGGAAAAGTACCACTCCACCATTGACAAAAGTATCTTGAACGTTGCCGATATCGTTGCGTTTGCCGACCAGTTGAAGGTTGACGACGTGATGAACGTGCTTGGCCGACAAGTTAGATACAACATGGCCATCGCCAACGAAGGCATTGCTAACCACTACGGCGCAAACATTGGCAAAACACTCCTAAAACACGGCAACGGCGACATCCTTGCCTACTGCAAAGCGCTTGCAAGTGCCGCAAGTGATGCGCGCATGAACGGTTGCGAAATGCCCGTTGTTATCAACAGCGGATCGGGCAACCAAGGCATAACCTGCTCGGTACCAGTTGTTGCCTATGCAGAAAAAACCGGCAAAAGCCAAACTTTGATGTACAAGGCGTTGGCACTATCCAACCTGATTACCATTCACATCAAAAATAGCATTGGCAAACTTTCCGCCTTTTGTGGAGTGGTTATTGCGGGCGTTGGCGCAGGCGCAGGCATTTGCTACCTAGAGGGTGGCAACCTGAGCGACATTTCCCACACTATCGTAAATGCGCTGGCAATCATTTCTGGCGTGGTGTGTGACGGAGCAAAATCCAGCTGTGCGGCAAAAATTGCAAGCTCGGTAGAGGCGGGCATGCTAGGTTACTACATGCACAAGGACGGCAACCAATTTGTCGATGGCGAAGGTATCGTCAAAAAGGGTGTGGAAAACACCATCAAGGCAATTGGCTCCCTTGCGCGCGTTGGTATGTGCGAAACAGACAAGGAAATTTTGCACATAATGATGAACGACCAAACGACTTTATAGGCAACGGCTTGACATTGGTCCATTGTGATTTCACAAGATAACCGTGTGACATTTGTAACTGCTAACTTGCCCTTGTAAACAGTAAATTTGCGGGACACGTGGTGGAAATTTGAAAATTTTCAACAAAAAAAGAGAAGGTAAAATTGCCTTCTCTTTTTGCTTTTTGAAATTGATGTTTGTTACTTGTTCCAGCTTGCGATGATTGTGTCTACGTCGGTGATTTCCGCCTTGCAAGCGTCCACAAGGAATTGAATACTGTAGTCGTACTCCTCTTGAGTGAATGCGTTGGTTGCATCCTTTGGCATCACGATGTTGTAGCCGTGGCAAAAACCATCTACTGTTGTTTGACGAACGCAAAGGTGGATCCAAAGTCCTGTGATAATCAACGTGTCTACGCCAAGTTCACGAAGGAGCATGTCCAAATTGGTTTGGAAAAATCCGCTGTAACGACGCTTTGGCACGATGTAGTCGCCTTCGCAAACGTTAAGTTGAGGGATAACTTCCGCACCCTTTGTGCCAGCAACGGCGTGTTCGCCCCAAAGTTTGAACTCGTGGTCAACACCCTTTACGTGACTGTCGTTGCAGAAAATTACTGGAACGCCTGCTTTGCGAGCAGCATCCAAAAGTTTTGCGTTTGGCTCGATTGTTGCAAGAGCGCGTTCGTTGGAGATAGATCCGGTAACAAATTCGTTGAGCATGTCAACAACAAGAATAGCTTGTTTCATACAAAAGCCCTCCTAAATTGGTTTGTGAGTAAATTATAGCACCATCAAAAAGTGATTGCAACAATATGACGTAAATTTTTTGCTGTGGTGCAAAATTTTTGGTTGTTCCGTTTGGCGAAATTTTGCTAACAAATTTGTGCCAAAAGGGCAAAAACTTGTTGACAATTGGTTTCAAGTTGTGTATAATAGGTTAGCAATTTAGATATGCGCTGTTAGCTCAGCTGGATAGAGCGTTGGTCTACGGAACCAAAGGTCAGGAGTTCGAACCTCTTACGGCGCGCCAAAAAACACCAAGTCGATTGACTTGGTGTTTTTAGTTAAATCCGCTGATGGCGGAATAAATCCACTTGCGTGGATGAAACCCCGCTTGCGTGGGGCTAAATCTTTCTTTGCAAGGTTGTTAGCGGATTTGATTTCATCCAAGATAAAGCCGAGGATTTCATCGCGTAGCGATTGCCTTCTTGATTTTTCATTAGGTTGTGATAAGAAGGTATTCTTTGGAAATCTACACAAATTGTTTACCTATACAAAAACCGACTTGATTAGATGTCAAGTCGGTTTTTGAATTTGTTTGATAATACTACTATTGTGACAAATGCTTATATTTTGGTAAACGCCTGCGTGCCCGCGGGCTTTTTGTTTAGATAGCATATTACTGCTGGAAAGTTTACCAAAAAAACAATCTACTTTGTCCTTTTTTGAGAGCCGGTTGGGCTGACGATACTGTAGCCGATGTTTACAAGGTGGTCGGCAACACGCTCCAATCCCAAAATGATGGAGGAGTAGTAGGGGCTAACGGACGGATTGCAGTTACCTTCCACCAAACGGGCAAAGTGCACTGCTGTCAAGTCCTTTTTCATTGTGTCAACTTGGTCTTCTAAACTGGTAAGGGTGTGCAGTTTTTTCTTGTTGGCTTTGTCGAAGGCATCCTTGGATACGGCAAACATTTCCATAACCTTTGCGCGCATGGAGGCGATTTCCTTGTCGGCCAAGTCGGAAAATGCCAAACCTTTGCTTGCCACTTCCAAGCCGATTTCGTGGAAGTTTTCCGCATGGTCACCAATTCTTTCCAAGTCATTTAGCACGTGGAAGTAGGTACCAATGATCTTTTCGTCGCTTTGCTCGATGCTTGTTGAGGACAACTTGATCAAAAATTCCGTCAAGGTGTTGTTTGTAAAGTTGATAATCTTTTCGTTGGTGCGGATTTGCGCATCGTTTTTTTGCGAGCCTGTTTCCACCGACAAAAAGCAAAGTGTCAAGTTTTCTTGAACCAAATCAAGCATGTAGTCTATTTCCTTTTTAACTTGCATAAGGGCAATTGGAGGAGTGGACAAAAGTCTGTCGTCAACATACTTGAGTGTGTAGGCTTGCTCGGTTGGAGCCTTGTCCTTGATGACCAAACGAGATAAATCTACAAGTTGCTTTGCAAATGGTAGCAACAAAAGTGTTGTGGAAAGGTTAAAGATAACGTGGAACAAAGATACGCGCATTTGCAATGCCATTTGATCTTGGCCGGGGATTGCGGAGTAAAGCAAGTTTACTACTGGCTCGCGCAGTATCCAAATTAGCGCTGCAAACAACGCTGTACCAATCAGGTTGAAGGTAAAGTGGATAAACGCAACGCGCTTTGAGTTGGCATTTGCACCAACGGATGCAAGCAACGCAGTTACGCAAGTGCCGATGTTTGCACCAAGGATGATAAACAATGCAAGGTCCAATGGAAGAACTCCTGTACCAACCATTGTGATAACAACACCGGTTGCTGCGGAGGAACTTTGGATAAGTGCAGTAAAAATGATACCAACCAAAATTAGTAACAATGGGAAATCGATGACTTGGAAAATGTTTGTGAACAACTTTTCCACAAGTGGATTGCCAAAGGCTTGCTCACTACTCATCACTTCCAAACCAACAAAGATCAGGCCCAAACCGCAACAAAGTTTGCCGGCAATTTGTACCCTTTCATTTTTGACAAAGCCCATCATTACGCCAGCAAAAGCAAGCAGGTACATCACCATGTTGAAGTAGTCGTTTTTTAGCGCAACCAACACGCCCGTGATGGTTGTACCAATGTTTGCACCCATGATGATTGGGGTTGCTTGCATAAGTGTCATTACACCGGCATTAACCAAACCGATTACCATGACGGATGTTGCCGAAGAACTTTGGATGATGGCTGTTACGCTTGCGCCAATACCCACTCCGGAAAAACGATTGTTGCTAATTTTTTCCAACAATTTTTTCATCCCGCTACTTGCGCTTTTTTCCAGCGCATCGCTCATAAAGTTCATGCCGACGATAAACACGCCCACGCCTGCAAGTAGCCAAATCAAACTGCCTATTAGTTGCATTACTTCGTTTGGAGTTAACATTAGCGATCTCCTTTGGTATTGTTACCAACAACTTGATTATATTATAACAAAAAATGTCCGTTGTTGCCAACTAATTTTGTTGCCTTGGTAAAAAATAGTCGCGCTTGGGCAAAAACCACCGTTGGTACACTTGTGCAAGTGCCGTTTTTTTTGTGTATCTCGCCTGTTGAAATGTGCAAACAACCTTTTAGTTGCAAACCTCGTCAAAACAAAATGCACCTCAAGTTTGGATACTTTGAGATGCATTTTTTACTAAGGATTGTTTTGTGCCAAATGTGCAAATCTACATTGCGTTTTCGATGGCCTCAAAATAGATACCAACCAAGTCCTTGGCGGACATCAGTTTTGGCACAGGGTAAAGTGGGTTTGCCTCCTTTTCGGCATGGATGGCAAGTTTGGACAGTTGCCAACTTTCCAACCCATCGATGTGGAGTTTTGCTGGGATGCCACAGTCGGCATTTAACTCTTCGATTGCCAAAATAAACTTGTTTGCGGAAACTTCGTTACTGTCGCTTGACGTTGCAACACCAACAAGTCGCGCCAACTTTGCCAAGCGCTTGTGTGCGGATTTGCCAAACTTCTTTAGCACGTATGGCAACAAAACGGCATTTGCCAAGCCGTGTGGAGTGCCGTACTTTCCGCCAAGTGCGTGTGCCAATGCGTGCACGTAGCCAACGTATCCGCGAGTAAACGCAAGGCCAGCAAGGTACGCCGCCTTTTGCATGTTTGCGCGCGCAGTTAGGTTTGTGCCGTTAAGTGTGGCCTCCTTCAAGTTTTGGAAAATCAACCTTACCGCCTCTTCCGCTTGACGTTTTGTCGCTTTGGTGTTGGCATGGTTTGTGTACGCCTCCACCGCGTGAGTTAGCGCATCCATGCCAGTTGTTGCCGTTAGCATTGGTGGTAGGCCTACCGTCAAGGTTTCGTCCAAAATTGCGTAGTGAGGAATAAGAGAAAAGTCGTTGATGGCGTACTTGTCGTGGGTATCGGCATCGGTTATGACCGCCGCAACTGTGCACTCGCTACCAGTACCGGCCGTTGTGGGCACGGCAAAAAATGGTGGCAGTTTTTTGCACACCTTCAAGAGGCCCTTCATTTTGTTGACGCTTTTTCGTGGGCGGACAACGCGCGCACCGATGGCTTTGGCGCAATCCATTGCCGAACCACCACCAAATGCAAGGATACTATCGCAGTTGTTTGCAAGGTAGATTGCAAGGCCTTCTTCCACCTGATTGACAGTTGGGTTGGGCAAAACGCCATCGTACACGGCATACTCCAAAACACCTTGCGCCTTTTGGAAAAATGGTTGCAACGCGCCCCTTGCCAACGCCGGCTTGTCGCAAACAATAAGCGGACGTTTTGCGCCGTTTTGTTGCATAAAGTCCACCGCATTTGCAAAACTGTTTGCCCCTTGCAAAAGTTTGGGCTGACGCCAAGGCATAAATGCCATGCCAACGTACAACCCCGCCTGAAAAACTCTGCACCACATTTTTTTGAAAACGTTCATGTATTCCCCCACGGGCAACAAGCACCGCTTGCCACCCAACATTGTTAGATACCATCATTATACAACAAATGCTTTGCAATGTAAACACAAAAGTTGAAATGCATATCTAAACAAATTGCCAACAAAAAAAACTATCCGCAGTTGGGTAGTCTTTTTGGTGTTTTGTGGAAATTTATAGTTACCAATCATTTTGGCTTACTGTTGGTTTGTTTGCCATTGGTTTGTGATTTCCATCAACTGATGTACTCCAAGTAGGCCATGACAAATGGACCAACACCTTTAGCATCGTCGCTACCAACAGGTTCAGCCAAGTAGTACGCTGGGGTGCCATCGCGGTAAGGTTTGTTTTCCGGACCAAGGCCGGCTGTGATACAAATATTGTTTAGGTGCACACCGTTTTCGACGGACACCGAGTGGTTATAGATGCCTTCGAAGCACTCCACACCCTTTTGGTGCAAATCCTTGTTGATGTAGCCAAGTCTTGCCGATTTCATCAGCGCATAGGCAATCATGGAGCTACCGGAGGACTCCAAGTAGTTTTCGATGTAGGCGGATTGGTACTTGCCATCAAACATGTAGGATTTGTTTTTGAGCCCTTCCAAGTACTTGGCTTCCACCAAAAACTTGGTTGCACCTTTGTCCACCAATTGGTAGAACATTTTGCTTTGCTCATCGCGATACTGCAACACACCATCAAGTGCCTCGGCAAGCAATGTTTTTAGGTAGCTTTTTACTGCATCATCGTTGACGTACTCGATGCAATCCGCCAATGACACAATGTACCAACCCATGGATCTTAGCCAAAAACTTTGACTGTTGCCCGTTGTGTCCTCCGCCCAAAAGATAGATTTGGTTGTGTCGTGACCGTGGTAGTACAGCTGCTTTTGCGCGGAAAACATGTGGTCGCGTATGTACTTGTATTGCGCTTGCACCTCGGCATACACATCCGTCAATCCCTTGTAGTTGGCGTATCTCAAGTAAAATGGCACGTACATGTACATACCATCCAGCCACACTTGATTGGGGTACGTTTCCTTGTGGAAAAAGTTGGGCGAGTTTTTTGCTTTGGGTATTTGTACAAGATATTGGTAGGTGTTTTCGATAGCCAACAAGTACTTGTTATCTTTGGTCATCTCGTAGGCATCAAACAACACCCTGCTTGCGCAAATGCTATCCAGTTCCCCCGCCTTGAAATTGGGTTGCAACGTTTCGGGATTGACAAACTCGCCATTATCGTTGACGTAGTAGTTGATGTACTTCAAAAAGAAATCCTTGTACTTGCTTTGACCTGTTTGTTTGTACAAATTGACTATTGAGTTCAAAAACACACCGTCGATGTAGTTCCATCTGCCCTTGTAGGACTCCTTGTTCCAATAGGGAACGTAGGAAGGGGTGTTTGCCATCAGCGAATTTATGTAGTTGTCTATCGTGGATTTGATTTCCTTTTTCAAACTGCCCTCATCTGGCACATCCGGTTGCTGACATGCCGACAAACTTGCAAAAAGCAGAACAATCAACAAAATGCATATAGCCTTTTTCATAAGCCCCCCTTTGATACAACAAGCACCGCTTGCGCCCAACGTTGTTAGATACCAACATTATACAACAAATGTTTTGTTGTGTAAATGTTTTTGCAAACATCAGCTTGCAACAATATTTTTGCAAATACGTTTGCTACTGGTCAAACAAGCGCAACACGATGCTCGAAAGTAACCGCTGTACATCCAACCAATTTGCCAACAAAAAAAGACTACCCGCAGTTGGGTAGTCTTTTGATTTTGCTTTGTGTGCAGTGATTAGTCAGCAACGTATGGAATCAAAGCCATTTGACGTGCACGTTTAACTGCTACTGCAAGTTCACGTTGGTGACGAGCGCAA
>JAFQSA010000047.1 GCA_017409765.1 Clostridia bacterium
CTTTTCGCCATCCATACAAAAGTCCTGTGGGGCTTGTAGTGTGATTGTTGCGTTGTCAAATGGCAACAGGAAAAACTGCTTTTTTTCGATGGGTTTGTCTAGCCCCACAAAGAAAATACGAAAAAAGTTAAAGAACAATCTAATCTTGTTCCAAAGGTTGTCTTTGCCGAAACTTTTGACGGCCAAAAGGTACAACTTGGGATTTTTGTCGTAAGCGCGATTGAATCTAAAACCAAAACACCGCTTGCTTTTTAGCGCCATCAGCAACGTGTATTCCCCATCAAACTTGCGTCCGTCCACGTCAATTTGCGCGCAAATTTGGCGACACGTGTACGTTTTTAGCACCAAAGGTAGGTATGCCAGCGCTTTGAATTGCTGTTTGCGTTTGTTTTCCGCAAGGTAGCCAATTTCCGTAAAAGTGCCCGTTGCACACACGTAGCCAAACAATTCGTCGTTGACACATCCAATGTCCGTTATTTGTTTGCCGAAAAACTTGCTTTCGTTAAGCGTTCCGCAGGGCGCAAAAACAAGTTGCTTACCTTTGCATTTGGCGAGCGCGTGTTTCAAGGTGCCGTCCCCACCGCAAACCACTAGCGTGTCCTTTTCGCCACATTGCCAGGATGTGTCGTTGATGTACTGAACTTCCGCCGTTGGGCATCCAATCATATCTAGCAAGGCGCACAAATCCAATTTCTTGCAGTTGCCACTTTGACTGTTTACAATCACTTTGCAGTCCAAAACTTACCCCCTTTCAATGTATGTACCTTGCCATTGTCTTGCCACAGTTTGTTTTTAAGCAACGTCCACAAACTTATTTGCTTGGCAATCGTGCAAAGATGTTTTGTTGGCAAGTTTCCAATCACGGCTACCTTTGTGCATTTCGAAAAAAAACATATCCGTTGTTAAAGCAGTTTGCGCGATGTGCGTGCAGTATTTCTTGTCACTTGTTGACAAACTTTTTGCAAAATGCTACAATTTACAAAACAACTCACAAAGGAGCGACTATGCAAGAGTTTTGTCGCATGCAAATGCTTGTTGGCGAGCAGGCACTACAAAAACTAAACAACAGCCACGTTGCCGTTTTCGGCATTGGTGGTGTGGGATGTCACACGGTGGAGGCTCTTGCTCGTGCCGGTGTTGGCAAAATTACTTTGGTGGATGACGACGTGTTTGCGCCAAGCAACGTCAATCGCCAACTGTACGCGTTGCAATCCACCATTGGGCAACGCAAGGTGGATGTGGCACGTAACCGCATTGCCGATATCAACCCCAACTGCCAAGTGGATGCGCTTTGCGTTCGTTTTGATGCGCAAACCGCCAACCAATTTGATTTTTCCCAATTCCACTACGTTGTAGACGCAATCGACACGGTTACAAGCAAACTTTTGCTCGTCAAACTTTGCAACGACGTGGGTACGCCCATCATCAGTTGTATGGGCACAGGCAACAAACTTGATGCTACCGCCTTCGAGGTGGCGGACATTTTCCAAACGTCCGTATGTCCCCTTGCCAAGGTTATGCGCAAGGAACTAAAAGCACTTGGTATATCCAAACTCAAGGTTGTCTACTCCAAGGAAGTCCCCCAAACTCCCACTCAGTTGGAAACATCTAACAAGCGCCAAACGCCCTCTAGCATATCTTTCGTTCCACCTGTTGCAGGGCTGATTTTGGCGGGCGAAGTTATCAAAGATTTGATCAAGTAACACAACGTCAAAACGTAACAAAAAAAGACACTCCCAAACAGATGGAGTGTCTTTTGTTTACCTAAAATATTAAATTTGTGATACAAAACGGGCATTAACAACTACAAAACTTGCAGTTAACGTCAACAAAACTATGTGTTTGTTTTGGTGTACGTCAAATGGAGTTTAGCTCCAATGCTACTCGTTTGTGCCAAAAAAGTTTGCCAAGTATGCCAGCGCTTGGTAAAGGTTGTCAATCTCGTTTTCCTCTTTGTGGCGTAGTGCAAAACTAAGTTTTCTGTCAATTTCCGCCTTCAAGGATGCAATCAAATCAAGTCCCTTTTGTGATGCTTGCACAAAAATTTGTCGGTGGTTAGTGTCGTCCACGTTTCGCACAACAAGCTCGAAACCTTCCAATGTGTCCACAACTTTTGTCAGTTGTTGGTTACTCATGGAAAGGCGCTTTGCCAATGCCGACATGGTAAGTTTTCCTTGTTTTTCGATGATGGAAAGGCAGGTTAGTTGCGTCATGGAAATGGGCGCATCCTTCAAGGATACAAGGTGTCTAAACACCCTGCGCACGTTTGGATAGACGGCAACAATCAATTGCGCCAAATCATTTGTAGTCTTACTCATCAAATACCTCCGTGGTATCCAGTTGAGCGCACGTTTGCCCTTGCAGGAGTGCTACTCAAACAAGATACTTGCGATATCATTGCAAATATTATACAACTTTTGACCGCCAAAGTCAACACATCTTTGCCAAGCCGTTGTTTCAGTTTGTGTCAAGTTTCCATTGATTTAGGCAAATTGCACCGCAAAGGAAGTTTGTTTGTTGTGTTTACGATTGTGTTTTAGCAAAAATAAATGTCAACTATTGTCCTTTATCACTTGAAAACTTTTGCATTTTGTTGTAAACTATATGTAACAACAAATTGCGCCGTTTGGGGAAGTAGCCCAATTGTGCAATCAAAACCTCAAACAAGGAGAATTTACAAATGAACAAGGCTGTTGCCGTAGTAGGAATGTGTGGTTCCGGTAAAAGTGTGCTTTGCAACTATTTTTGCGATCTTGGCTGGGACAAGGTGTATTTTGGTGGTGTGACTGTTAGTCAACTTATCAAAAACGGTCAGGAAGTCAATGAGCAAAACGAGCGTGCCATGCGCGAAAGTTTGCGTGCTAAGTACGGTATGGGCGCATTTGCCATCCTCTTGAAGGATGACATTGCGGAAAAACTCACACACGGCAACGTTGTTTTGGACGGCCTTTACAGTTGGGCAGAGTACAAAATCTTGAAAGAAATGCTTGGCGATCAACTTGTTGTTGTGGCTGTGGTAACAAACTGCGCCATCCGCAAGCAACGTCTTGCAACACGCGCCTTCCGTCCACTTACAAGCGAGCAAGTAGACAGTCGCGATATTTCCGAATTGGAAAACTTGGACAAGGGTGGCCCAATTGCCAAAGCCGAC
>JAFQSA010000048.1 GCA_017409765.1 Clostridia bacterium
CGCGAGTTTGCTTGCGTTTTTTGCGTGCTTGCTCGTTAACAACGATACAGCCCACGATTATTGCTATCAAAAATACAGCCAAAATTATTCCTAACATATTGTTTTACCTCCATTTGGTAAGTGAATTTTGCAAATCTTGCACACAGTTTGCAGGATGTTGAAACCATTATAGCACAAACATAATTCCATTGCAACATTATTTTTGTTTTGTAAGTTGTGTTAAGTTTGTTATTTAGCGCACAAAATTTTCTTTTTCTATTGATTTACCCGCCATTTGGTGGTACAATAGTTGTTGCAACACTTGTTGAGTATTGTGCGCGTGTACAAACTTCGACAAATCTACGACTTGCGAGGTAGTTATGAAAAACATCATCATTGTTACAGGCGCATCAAGCGGAATCGGCTTGGAATTTGTAAAACAACTGGACGTTTTTGGCGCGGACGAAATTTGGGGCATTGGCCTTGGTTGGGATAACGCGAGGGAAATTGCACTTGCAACACCGCTCGTCAAAATGGAAATGGATTTGACCGACGAAAGTCAAATGGAAAGTTTCAAGCAACGCCTCGAGGAGGAAAATCCCCACGTGATGTGGCTGGTTAACTCCGCAGGCTTTGCACGGTTTGGTAGTCACGAAGAAATCCCGCTGGACGTTTCCGTCAATATGATTGAACTTAACGTTGTTGCGCTTGTAAAGATGAGTGAAATTTGTATTCCATACATGCGCGAAGGCTCAAAAATCGTGCAAGTGGCATCCATGGCAGGCTTCCAATCCACGCCCTACATGAACGTGTACGGCGCAAGCAAGGCGTTTGTTTTGAGTTACTCTCGCAGTTTGCGCGCAGAACTTCGTAGCAAAAAGATTGGTGTTACCTGTCTGTGCCCATTGTGGACACAAACACCGCTAATGGTCAATGCCAAGGCACAAGCAAAGCGCGCATTGCCCAAAACTGGCAAGTTGCTTTCTGCCGAGCGCGTTGCTCGCGTTTGCGTACAAAAGGCGCAAAAGGACAAGGAAATTTGCATTGTTGGCGCGCGGTCTTGGTGGATGCGTTTGGGTGTTAAACTTTTTCCACATCGCACAGTTATGAAGGCTTGGCTATCCAGTTTCAAACAAAAGTAACGTTGTTTTGTGCAGATTGATGGAGCGCAGTTGTGTTTTGTGGCAAAAGCCCATCATATCGGCTGTGCGTTTGATAGCCGTGCCAATTGATGGCAATTGCAAACCCAATCGTTACCGTTGCAATACAAATCAATTTTTACTATCTCATCACAATATTCACAAAAACTGTCAAGTAGGGGCTTGACAAATAAATCTAGGGGAGAGAAACTATGACATTACCTATCATTTTACTTACTGTACTGGCCATCGCAACGGCTTTGCTGTTTTCCATTTTGCGCGTAACTCACGGCGGAATAGCATCCTTGATGACAAAAACTCTTGCATCTTTTTGCTTTGTGCTTTTGGGTGTAGTGGTGGTGTTCCACAAGCCAATTTTGGACGTGGCAATGTTTGTTATTTTGGGACTTGTTTGCGGTATGATTGGCGACATCTTGCTTGACTTGAAATCCGTCGACCACACTCGCGCGGATAGTTACCTAAACTTTGGTATGCTTGCATTTGGTATTGGACACGTGTTCTACGTGCTGTTTGTTGCATTGCTTTCCGGCAAAAACGTGCTTACCGAAGCGTTGATCGCCGGCGCATTTGCAGTTGTGTTCACATTGGCGGTGGTGTTCTTTTCCAAGCAACTACTTGGGCTTACACTTGGCAAGTTTGTCATCCAAGCAGGTAGTTACGCATGCATGCTTTCCTTTGCGGCAGCATTTGCGGTTGCATTGTCCTTCACGTTGTCCTTCTTGTGGCCATTTGCCATTGCGCTTGTTGCATTTTGGCTAAGCGACATTGTGCTTTCCATCATGTACTTTGGTGGCAAAGCGGATAGCAAATTTTTGTCCATCTTGAACCACGTTTTGTACTACGGCGCACAAATTGCCATTGCGTTGTTTATGGTAACTTTGTAAAAAATCTTGGATACGTGGTGCGTTTTTGTGCGTTTTCTTGCAAAATTGAAATACTTTTTTGCAGGCATACTAACGATTTTTACCTTTGAAGCAAATCCAAACGACCAATTGAACTTTTTGCATCCAACAGTTCTTCGTATTGCAAAACGGCTTTTGCATGGCAAAATATGTCAACTATTGCAAGCGAATTGTAATATTTGTGTTGACAGTTTGGTAGAACGGTGGTATAATTTGGATACACTAATAGTAACGGAGGAACTCAGTTATGAAACATATCAAAACAATTGTTACACGTAACCTTTGCGAAAGCGCTAAAAAAGGTGGCTGTGGCGAGTGCCAAACTTCTTGCCAATCTGCTTGCAAGACAAGTTGCGGTATCGCTAACCAAAAGTGCGAAAACACAAACAAATAATTAACTAAAAAAAATTGAAAGCGCCGCCTAGTAAGGCGGCCTTTTGTTTAAGTACGTTTTACAAAAGTTCCATTTGTTTTGACGTTTGTGCGCAAGTTGAAATAGGCAACGTGCGATATGCCGTATCACGTCAGCGCACCACGACGTGGCGAACCTTTCACACAACGCGCCACGTCAACATGTCGCAAAGCAAGTTGCGCTAGCATTGCTTTGGCGCAAAATGGAATTTAGCTCAAGGAGATACTATGATTCACCAATTTCAACTGCACGGCTACAATATTGTTTTGGACGTTTGCTCTGGCGCTGTTCACGTTGTGGACGAAGTTGCCTACGATGTCATTGCCATGTACGAGGGTAACACCGAGGAAGAGGTTGTAAAGGCGGTTTTTGCCAAGCACCAATCTTTGGGTGTTACTTTGGAGGACGTTACCGAGTGCTACGACCAAGTTTGCGAACTTGCTAACGAAGGCAAGTTGTTTACCCCCGATACCTTCGAGCCAATGGCGGGCGACCTCAAAAAGAAAACCTCCGGCGTTGTAAAGGCGCTTTGTTTGCACATTGCGCACACATGCAACCTCAACTGTTCCTACTGCTTTGCAAGCCAAGGCAAGTACCACGGCGAAAGGGCGCTTATGAGTTTTGAAGTGGGCAAACGCGCGTTGAATTTTCTTGTGGAAAACTCCCACGGTCGCACCAATTTGGAAGTGGACTTCTTTGGTGGCGAACCACTTATGAACTTTGATGTAGTTAAGCAACTTGTCGCCTACGCAAGATCCATCGAAAAGGAAAAGGGCAAAAACTTCCGCTTTACTTTGACAACCAACGGCGTACTTATTGACGACGACGTTATCGACTTTGCCAACAGGGAAATGAGCAACGTTGTTTTGAGTTTGGACGGCCGAAAGGAAGTTCACGACCGTTTCCGTGTGGACTACGCAGGCAAGGGCAGTTGGGAAAAGATCGTGCCCAAGTTCCAAAAACTTGTTGAGGCGCGCGGTGGTCAAAACTACTACATGCGTGGCACGTTCACACATCACAATCCCGACTTCCTAAAAGACATCCAAACAATGTTGGATTTGGGCTTTGACGAACTATCCATGGAGCCGGTTGTTTGCGCAAGTGGCGACCCATCGGAACTTACAATGGAGGACCTACCCATCGTTTTGGCGCAATACGAAGAACTTGCCAAACTAATGATGGAACGCGACAAGCAAGGCAAACCATTTACCTTCTACCACTACATGATCGACCTTGCCGGTGGACCTTGCATCTACAAGCGCATCTCCGGATGTGGCTCCGGTACGGAATACATGGCCGTTACACCTTGGGGCGACTTGTACCCCTGCCACCAATTTGTTGGCGACGAAAAGTTCAAACTTGGCGACATCTGGAATGGTGTTACTAACACACAAATCCAAGATGAATTTATGCAATGCAACGTGTACGCTCGCAATGAGTGTCGCGATTGTTGGGCGCGACTTTACTGCTCCGGCGGTTGCGCAGCAAATGCTTACCACGCGACTGGGTCCGTCAAGGGCGTGTACAAGTATGGTTGCGAACTGTTCCGCAAGCGTATGGAGTGCGCCATTACTGTTGCTGTATCAAGGGCGGTTGAGGACTGATGAAAACACCCATTTGTGACTTTGTACAAAAGTATCAACAAAGTGGTGCCGAGCGATTGCACATGCCAGGACACAAAGGTCAAAGCCACCTTGGCTACGAGCCCTTTGACTTGACAGAAATTGACGGTGCGGACAGTTTGTTCTCAGCAAAGGGCATCATTGCTGAGAGCGAGCAAAACGCATCCGCGTTGTTTGGCGCGCACACATTCTACTCCACCGAAGGCTCTTCCCTTGCCATCAAGGCTATGCTTTTGCTTGTTGCAAAGTACGCCAAGGCGAAAGGTCAAACGCCACTAATTTTGGCAGGCCGAAACGCCCACAAAGCCTTTGTTAGCGGTGTTGCGCTTGTAGACGTTGACGTGGAGTGGATTTTTGCCAAAGATCAAAACTACCTTTCCTGCAACGTAACAGCGGAGGAAATTGCCAACGTCTTGGACACGATGGACAAAAAGCCCACCGCTGTGTACCTAACCTCCCCCGACTACCTTGGTAACGTGGTGGATGTTGCGAGCATAGCAAAGGTATGCAAAGCACGCGACGTGTTGCTTGTTGTGGACAATGCCCACGGCGCCTATTTGAAGTTTGCAGGTGGCAAAATGCACCCCATAGACCTTGGTGCTGACATGTGTTGCGACTCTGCGCACAAAACCCTTCCTTGCCTAACTGGTGGCGCCTATTTGCATATTTCCAAACTTGCCCCAGCGGAGTTTTGCGAGCAAGCAAAAAACGCTCTTGCGCTGTTTGGATCAACTAGCCCATCCTATCTAATTTTGCAATCGTTGGACAAACTCAACAGTTACCTTGCTGATGGTTACCCACAAAAACTGAACACGTGTATGCAAAAAGTGCAACTTCTCAAACAAAACTTACGCAAACACGGTTGGACTTTGGTGGGAAATGAACCTTTGAAAGTTACCCTTCAAACAAAACCATTTGGCTACACAGGGGATGAACTTGCAAGTATACTTGGCAATCAGGGCATTGTTTGCGAGTTCCACGATGCCGATTTCGTTGTGTTTATGCTAACACCAGATAACAACTTGGATAGACTTCAAAGCGCATTGATGGCCGTTGAGAAACGCCAGCCAATTTGCGAAGCTCAGCCACAAGCGGTGCGCCCAAGCAGAGCGCTTACCATCCGCCAAGCAACACTTGCTCCAAGCGAGTTTGTGGACGTTGAGTGTGCCGAAGGAAAAGTCCTTGCCGACCTTTCGGTAGGCTGTCCGCCCGCTGTACCCATCCTTGTTTGTGGCGAAGTTGTAGACAAAAACGCCATCGACCGCTTCCGCTACTACGGTGTCAATCGCATTGCGGTGGTAAAGTAGTTTTCCACAAAAACGCACCACGTGTCGCAAAAAAGTGGATATTTACTAACTAAATATATCAAAAAAGGACAAGTCAACTGGACCTGTCCTTTTGTTTTACATTTTATTTAGATTGTTTGATTGAGTAGTGCGGTGTATCGCAGTTTTGCGTGTTGGTGTAACATTGAGTAGTGCCACATTGTGCAAAAGTTTTTCAAACTCTCGTGTGTATCCTCAAGCACCATCGTGCCAAAAACTACATTTCCGCCACCAACTCTACCTACGCAGTGGAGCTTCGCTCCTAGCCGATTTGTTTTACTGGCAAAATGAAGTACAACACTTCGTCGCTACCGTTGATTGTGATAACGCAACTGTTGTGTTGAGCAAACTCCATCTTGATTGTTTCGGCAGAGATAACCTTCAAGCAGTCGTTTACGTAACGCGCATTGTAAGCACAGCTGATATCCTTGCCCGTCAAGGAGATAACAACGCTTTCGCGAGCGGTGCCGTATTGCTTGCTTGTGGAAGAAATCGTCATGCTGTACTCTTCGATGTCAAAGCGAACAAGGTTGTTTTTGTCGCCACGGCTCATGATGGATGCAATGTTCAAACTGCGTTCGAAACTATCCTTGTTTACAAGTAAGGTTGCAACAAAGTCGCGTGGGATGATGTTGTCAAACTTGATGTATTGTCCTGCAAGCAAACGTGTGGACAATTTGCCGTTTTCCGCAGCAACGGAAAGGTAGTTGTTTTCGATGTGTACCTTTACGATATTTTCGCTGTTGGAAAGAAGTTTGGATAGCTCGTTCAAACTGCGGGATGGAACTGTTGCAGAGATGCCGTCGTTGCGTTCTTCAAGCGCCTTTTTGCTGGATGCAAAGCGGTATCCGTCGGTGGCAACTGCCTTCAAAACGTAGTCCTTTGCCTCAAAGAAAACACCCTTTAACATTGGACGGCTGTCGTCGGTGGCAACTGCAAAGATAACATTGTTGATGATTTCGCGCAAACTGCACTCTTGGATGGCAAAGTAGTGCTCGCCGGAGATTTGTTCCGCCTCGGGGTAGTCGTCTACGTCAAGTGTGCTGATGTTGCACTCGGAACTAGCAGAGCGAATTGTCAAACGGCCTTCGTCTGTTGTTTCCAAGGAAACATCCTCTTCGCTTGCGATGTTGCGGATGTACTCGCCAAAAATTTTGCCAGGCACCAAAAATGCACCGCCAACAATAACGTTTGCTTCAATTGTTTTTTCGATAGCAAGGTCCTTGTCCGTTGCGTACAAAGTAAGCGTGTCGTTTTCCGCTGTGATTTTGATACATTCCAATACTGGTGCAACATCTCTTACTGGCAAAGCTTTACTTACTTTTGCAATAGCATCACTAAGATCTAGTCCGTTTACGATAATCTTCATAGTTTGTTCTCCTTTTGCGTCACTACACTTTTATCACCTTCTTCAGGTAGTAGTGGTATTAGGCATTGTGACTTTGTGTATTTTTGTGTATTGGCTGGTAAATTTTACCATATCTTGTGGCAAAACTGCCCATTTGTCACCAAATGTGGTGCTATGTTAAAAATAGCATCTGTGGATAACTTGTTATCAACTTGTGGTCAAGTGGTGGACAAGCGGTGAATAACTTTTTTGCTTGCGGCATTGTGACCTTTGAGCAAAGGCAATTTCGGCAAGTTTTCCAAACAAAATCCCCGCTCCAAAACCAAGCAAAACTGCCTAGTTTTTGCGCCAAATTTCTATGCATATATTATACCACAAATAGCATACGAATGCAATAGTTGTACCAAAGTTTGTGCGCTTTTTAGTCAACTTTTTGCGTGTTTTTCCTTGGTGATTTAGTCCACCTGACAATTGTTCAATTTTGCTAACTTGCTTGTTGCAAAAGGCAAGCGCATTGGTTGTTGCTACGCAAGTGGTGGGTTGCAATCGTTTGCGTGGCTTTATAAAAGGTTGTCGTTTTGTTTTTGCGGAAGGATACTTTGACTGAACTGTGCATCCAATGTGTGCAAAATGCTATAACTGTGACTAAAAAACGTGGCAAAAATTACCGTCATTATGCCAAAGTCCCCCGTCGAAACACATTTACTAAATGGCCACCAAAGGAGAAATGTGGGAATTTTTGTTGACTTTGGTGCAAAATTAGTGTAAAGTGGTGGTATCAAAGGGGCCCAAACAACAAATTTTTCAAAAGGTATTGAATTGTTTTGGGCTTTTGTGATATACTGTACACAACTATGGATACAAACTTGTGCGCAAGCACGAATACAATCTATTACAAGGAGAGCAAACTATGAGCGTTTTGATTTGCGATGCTGATGGCGAACTTTGGTTTACCAGACAGGAAGAGCTTGGTCTCGACTACATTTCAATGCCCTACTCCATCGATGGCAACATCTACTACTACGATTTGGGCAAAAATACCGATCTCAAAAAATTCTACGACGACATGCGCAACGGTTCTGCGCCAACAACAATGGCACTTAACCCTGCGGAGTACGTTGACATTTTGGAAAAATACTTTTCTCAAGGGGAAGACTTGTTGTACGTAAGTTTTTCGCACAAGATGAGCGGAACTTTCAATCAACTTCAAACTGCCTTGAACGAACTAAAGGACAAGTACCCCGAACGCAAATGCGTTGTGTTTGATACAAACGCCATAAGTCTAGGCGCAGGTATCCAAATGGAATATGCTGCAATGCTCCGCAATGCTGGTGCAAGCGACGAGGAGATTCTTGCAAAACTAGCGGAGTTCACACACAAAGTAGCAATGTACTTTATCGTGGATGACCTTGTTTACCTCAAACGCGGTGGACGTCTTTCGGCATTTGCTGCCTTTGCTGGCAACTTGTTGGGACTAAAACCCATTTTGACCACCGACGAAGAGGGCGGATTGAACGCCATCGAAAAGATTGCAGGCAAGCGCAAGGCTATCAAAAAGATTGCCGAAAAGGTTGTGGAAACTTTGACGGACACGTCAATGCCTGTGTACATTTTGGATGCCGATGCACCTGCCGACGGCGAAATGCTTGCAAACTTGATTGCAGAAAAGCGTCCCGATGCCAAGATTGTTCGCCAAATGGTGGGCCCTGTTATTGGCGCACATTGCGGACCTGGCACAGTTGGTGCAATTTTCGTTGCAAACGAACGTCCAATTCCACTTGCAAAAAAATAACGATATTTGGGGAGAGCTTGGCGAAAGCCATCTCTCTTTGACTATTTTGTTCTTTTTACGATTGTAATTTTTATGGACAAAAGGGCGGCCCCGCCCTACGACTAGCAATATAGTCCACACAAAAACATCAACAAAAGGAGGTGCAATGGTGAAAAAATTTACAACACTTAACGTTGTCACAACGGCAATGTTATGTTCCTTTGCTGTGGTAATATCCTCCGCGTTGCATCACTTGATACCGGACATCGCCAAGGCTCTTTCCCCAATGCATCTACCGGTGTTTTTGGCGGGCATACTTTGTGGCCCTTGGCTGGGACTTATCGCCGGCGCATGCGCGCCCCTGCTAAGTTTTTTGACAAGTGGCAGACCGCTTTTTCCCTATGGGTTGTTTCCAATGATATTTGAGTTGGCGACCTATGGCTTTATCATTGGCGTGATGCGCAAGATTTTTATCAAAAATCCCAAAACGCACAAATTTTCCACAATATTGTCGCTGGTCATTGCCATGGTGGCAGGACGCATCGTCAACGCAATTGTTGCCGGCATTGTGTTTGCAATGGGTGGCGATTTGTTCTTCCCCACGTTGTGGACAAAACTGGGTGAAACCTTTGCGCTCACCTGGATTGGTATCATCGCGCAGTTGATATTTATCCCAACGATATTGTTTGCATTGCAAAAGGGTGGCATTTTGATCAATTACCTACCCGACGAAGCCCTTCCACCCACCAAATCCCCCGAGGAGAGGAAGTAGTGGTTAATATGAAAAACAAAAAGTGACTTGAAAATTCAAGTCACTTTTTTTTTGATTTAGTTCTCGTCCTCTACAAAAAGACTGTCGAATTGCCATTTTATTTGGTTTTCGTAGATGTATTTCGCAATTTCGGCACCGTCATTTTGGTCACGAATTATATGCTCGTAGAAAGATGTTTGGAACAGTTTTCCATCAAATCCATTCTTCTTGCACGCTATTGTTGTCAACGATTTGTAAGTGCAAATGATGTCCGTGATCGTAGGGCGGGGGCTTGCTCCCGCCGTTTTGTTGTCTAATATCATGATTATATGTATATGATTAGGCATAATCACATATTGCTCAATTGTAAGATGCGGATATCTATATTCAAGTAAAAGTAGTTGTTGCTTGGCAATCTCTCCAAACAATGTGTATTCTATCTCCTCGGCGGGAGCAAGCCCCCGCCCTACAATGCGAGATAACACGCACCTTCGGTCTTTGGTGCAAATTGTTATGAAATATGCACCTGCAGAACTGTAATCATAATTGTCAAGACGGGGATGTTTTCGCTTTGGCAACTTCTTTTCTTCGTTCATTTGTAAACCTCAAACTATCATGCTATGGTGATTTGATCTAACTACACATTCGCGATATGTTCTTTGTAGATAGCCCAATCATTTATTTGTTTTGCATATTGATATTTCCGCAATGTAAATCGGCAAAGAAAATAATTCCTTTGCCGAAATTTGTAAATGTTATTAGTTCTACTTCAAATCTCTGTTTTTGGCGGCAAGGAAACCAAGGCCACCAAACAAGCCAATAAACAACACGTAGTACATGGATATCTTGGCTACAAGCGCACCGTCAACCGCCATCGAGTCGTACAACATTGCATTGTACAATGGCACCCACGTGTAGTCGATGTACACGTCCATCCATTGTCCGCCCATTTGTACAAGCACAACAAGTTGCGAAACAAACTCAACCGCGCTAAGGGCAATTGCTGGCAAAAACATTGTTACCAACAATGGCAAAACGATGGATGGCGCTTGTTTGCCTGTCAAAAACATAAACAACAACACGGTTGTTACAACCACCATCATGGATAGCAACCCAAGTAGCAAGGAACAAAGACATGCGGAAATTGCATGGCCCACTGGTGTTGTGCTACCAAATCCAAATGGAATTGCCAACGAAAGCAACGTGGAAACAAAGTTAGCAAGCACGTAACTTCCGCCAATCATCAATGCCGTAACACCGTAGGCGGAGTACAGTTGCCATCTGCTTTTGTTGGAGAGCAACGCGTTGCGGATTGTGCCATCGGTAAACTCTTTGCACAAAAAGATGGAAACGCAAAGCAAAATTAGCAAGTTAACGTCACTATTTAGACTTGCCAAACTAGACAAGGACATGTAGGTTGTTGCCTCAAAGCCTACGTTTGGTGGCAAATCGATAAAGATGTCGGCAATGTCTAGCACAAAACTGCACATCAAGGATGTTAGCAATGGCAACGCCGCGCACACGCCCAGCATTATCCAGTACATTTTGGTCTTTTTCAAACGGAACAACAACGATTTTACAATGTTAAGCATGTCGCGCACCTCCGTTCAAAAGATTGATGTAGTAACTTTCCAAGTCGTCCCCAAGTGTAACCACGTTGGATGCCGTGATGCCATTTTGCGCAAGTACAAGCAAAATTTGTGTTGTTGGAATTTCGCCGGTAATTTCGATAACGTCCACACCAACGGCTTGCACCTTGATTTCTTGTTGTGGTGCAGTTGGAGTATCTATTGTTGTGTCAACCTCTGTAGTGGTGTCAACTTGTGGCGCACACATACCACGGATAACTTCGATGGCCTTTGGTGTGTCGTCAACGGTAATGCGCAAGCGTTTTTGGGAACTGGATGCAATCTCTTCCGCAGTTGCGTGTTTGATGATGCGTCCCCTTTCCATAAAGTAGAACTCCGTTGCAAACTTGCCAAGTTCTGTCAAAATGTGGCTGGAAACAAGCAACGTCACGCCAAACTTTTGGTTCAAGTTGACAAAAATCTCGCGCATGTCGTGTATGCCTTGTGGATCAAGTCCGTTGGTGGGCTCATCCAAGATGAGTAGTTTGGGCTTGCCAACAAGTGTCATGGCAATTGCCAAGCGTTGGCGCATACCAAGTGAGTAGTCCTTGACCTTCTTTTTGGATGCTGGGTCAAGTGCAACAAGTTGCAACGTGCTTTTTAGATATTCTTCGTCAATGGGCAATCCCAACAGGTGGCTTTGCGCCTTTAGGTTTTCCAAACCGGTCATGCTTACGTATACCGATGGTCTTTCCACAATGGCAGCAACGGACGTATCCAAACGTTCCCCTTCCGGCATGATTTGAAAACTTCCGCTTGTGGGCTTGGCAAGACCCGTCAAAAGGCGAATTAGCGTTGTTTTGCCGGCGCCGTTTCGTCCAACAAGTCCCACAATTGCGCCACTTTCGATAGTCATGGAAACATCGTTAACAGCAAACAAATTGCCGTAGCGCTTGACGAGGTTTTGTGTTTGTATCAAAACAGACATTTTGTACCTCCTGCATAATGATATATCAGCATTATACAACCAACGCCCACATTTTGCAATAGTATTTGACAAATTTGCCACCGCCACCCTTGACCGCATTTGCATTTGGTGGTAAAATGATGTTGCAGAATATTTAAGTATCTTGTAACCATATTTGTTTGGAGTAGACAACAATGAAATTTTCCCAAATGTTCGAGCTGAAAGGACCGACACAAGAAAATAAAAACAAAAAGAAAAGCAAAAAAATGCCCCACGAAGTGTTTATGGGGATAATGTTTATCGTGTGTGGTTATGTGCAAGTAGTATTGTTTGAAATAATAGAGCATGCCTATGGTTTACCAGAAACAAACACCTTTTTGGATACTTGCGCATTGCTATTGTTCTTTTTTAATGCAATAGCTACGTTACTTTGTTTTGCCGACCGCTTGTACGAAACTAAAAGAAAAGTAGCGATTGTTCTTATAATTTTTGCAATAATACTCTTTTTCTTCGGAGTAATATTCACTATTATTGATTTAGTGGAGGTGTACAATGGGTAAAAAGATAACAACCATATTTGCAATAGTATTATTTGTAATATCAATCGTAAGCGTACTATTGCTTGGAACGCATTTTGACCTATTCAACCATCCAAACAAAACGTACATCGTTATGGCATTTGTCATTCCATTGGTGCAACTATCACTAGTGTTTGTATCAATTTTCAAAAAGTAGAAAAACAATCTAATCTAAAAGGAACACAACAATGATTCTTTACAAAAACGGCTCGGCGCTAATTGGCGAGCGACTTGTCAAAACGGATATTCTTGCCAACCACGGACGAATTATCGAAATTGCGCCCGACATCGTGCCGGACGACCAAACGGAAGTTATCAACTGCCAAGGCAGATTTTTGTTGCCAGCGCTGGTTGATATCCACACCCATGGCGCAAATGGCTACGACTTTAACACAGCCGATCTTGACGGCATGAAAAAGATAATGGAGTTATACGTTTCCCATGGCGTTGGCACAGTTTTGCCCACCATCATGACGGATAGCGACGAAGTGATATTCCGCCAAATCAAGCTCATTTTGGAACTTGCCAAGGACTTCCCCGAAGTGAAGGGTATCCACTTGGAAGGACCATTTTTGTCGGCGGAAAAGTGTGGTGCAATGCCTGCAGAACACTTGCAAAAACCATCTGTCGACAAGTTTGTGGAGTACCAAAAGGTGGCAAATGGATTTATCAAAATTGTGACAGTTGCGCCTGAACTTGCGGACGGCATTGCATTTATTTCCGAAGTTAGCGACATGGGCGTTGTTTGCTCCATTGGTCACACAAATGCAACTGCGGACGTTGTAAAAAAGGCATTGGAAGCCGGCGCAAAAAGCTTCACACATTGGGGCAATGCAATGAGCCAAATGGATCGTCAAGATATTGGCGCACTTGGTGTGGCAATGCTTGCGGACAGTTTTGTGGAAGTGATACCTGACGGCAAACACGTATCAAAAGATGCAATCAAACTGCTTGTCAAGGCAAAGGGGTTGGATAGCGTTGTGTGCGTGACTGACAGTATCATGGCAACAGGTCTAACAGACGGCGACTACACACTTGGTAGTCAAAGCGTAACAGTAACGGAAGGTAACGCGTATCTCACAGGCACAACAACTCGTGCAGGTAGCACACTGGATGCCTACCAAGGACTTGCCAACATGGTGGAGTTTTGCGGATTGCCACTTGCCAAGGCGATAAAGTTGTGGACAACCAACCCAGCAAAACTAATTGGCATGGACAAGCGCATTGGCACAATCGAAATTGGCAAGGATGCTGACTTCATCATATTTGGGGTTTAACGGCGTGGCCGTTACGTATGTCAAGTACAGCAACCCCGCAAAAAACATTGCAAATATCAAAAAATCTTTATGCAAACATCTTGTAATTTGAGAAATTTTGTTATATAATACTGTAAATCAATTTTAAGTACCAATCTGGAGGACACTACAATGATTCACGTAATTTACGGTGCAAAAGGCACAGGCAAAACAAAGGTTCTTGTTGACGACGCTAACAACTACGCACAAACTGCAAAAGGCGTTGTTGTTTACATCGACAGAGCCAACCACCGCATGCACGACCTCAACAGAAACATCCGCTTGGTGGACGCATCCCACTACGGACTTGAAAGCCAAAAGGATATCCTTTCCTTTATCAAGGGTATGCTTGCCGCTAACTTCGATATCGAAAAAATCTACATCGACGGTCTTGCAAGATTGTTCGATTGCAACATTGCTGAACTTGGCGAAGTTTACCAAGGTTTGGAAGATATCTGCAAAGAGTTCAACATCAACGTTACAATCACAGCAAGTGGTGCTTTGGAAACATTGCCAGAGTTTGTTACAAAGTACATTGGCTAATTGATGGACTTGGCCAATCTGCTTGGCACCTTTTGACACCAAAGGAATTTAGTGGTTGCTCCTTTTGCTCGAGCGACTACAAACAAAATTGCATTGGTTTTGCGCCATTGCATACCTTTGTTGCGTAAACAAAAAACTAGGACGGTAGTGCAAACTACCGTCTTTTTTGTTGCCGAAATGTGTATACAAACAGATTTCCCATCTTGCGAGAGTAAAATTTACCCCCTCCCCTACGATATTGTGTATGCATACACAATGGTGTTGAGAATTAGCAATAGGTGTGTTCAATGCATCAAAGGTGGCATTTTTTCAGCACCTATTCAACAATTTGGCGTACAATGTGCTCAAAAATAGGGTAGATGTGGCGGTTTTTTGGTAAAACACATGGCTATTATCGCGTCCTTTTTGGGTAAATTATTGACAACAACACATCTTGGTGCTACAATATACAATACCAAAATATGTAAAACTGCCAATTTTGGCATAAAGAGGTATCACCATGGACACACAAAACAAAAAAGTAGTATTTTCCGGCGTACAACCCACAGGCAAAATTACCTTGGGTAACTATCTTGGTGCAATCAAGAACTGGGCGCCTTTGCAAGACGAATACAACTGCTTGTATTGTGTTGTAGACTTGCACTCCATCACAGTTCAACAAGTGCCAGCGGAACTTCGCAAAAACACAATGGACCTTGTTGCATTGTACATCGCATGCGGTGTAGATCCAAACAAAAGCATTTTGTTTATCCAATCACACGTGCCTGAGCACGCCGAACTTGCTTGGACACTTGACACAATTTCTTACATTGGCGAACTCAACCGCATGACACAATTCAAGGAAAAATCTCGCAAGCATGCCGACAACTTGAACATGGGACTTATGAACTACCCAGTTTTGATGGCAAGCGACATTTTGCTTTACCAAACGGACCTTGTGCCCGTTGGCAAGGACCAAGTCCAACACTTGGAACTTGCTCGCGACCTTGCGGAACGTTTCAACAACCGCTACTCCCCAACGTTTGTAGTGCCCGAAGGCCTTGTTTACAAAAGCGGTAGCTCTATCAAGAGTTTGCAAGACCCAACGGCAAAAATGTCCAAATCCGATCCTAACGAAAACGCAATCATCACTTTGTTTGATACCCCCGACGAAATCCGTCGCAAGTTCAAGCGCGCAGTGACGGACAGCGAAACTTGTGTTCGTTTTGATGCGGATGCTAAGCCTGCAATTTCCAACTTGCTTACAATCTACTCCCTGACTAGTGGCGAATCCATCGCCGATGCGGAAAAACGCTTCGAGGGTGTTGGCTATGGCGTATTCAAAGAGGCCGTTGCCGATGCAGTTATTGCCGTGATTGAGCCCATCCAACAAGAGCAAAAACGCTTGGTTGCCGACAAGGCATATCTGGAAAGCGTGCTTAAACAAGGTGCGGAAAGTGCCGAACGTATCGCGCGCAAAACGCTATCCAAGGTTTACCGCAAGATTGGTTTCATCCCCAAATTTTAGCAATGTTTGGTTATCTTGACGTCCAAAAGGACACACTAAATGATGGACAACGCGGTCTGTGGCAAAC
>JAFQSA010000049.1 GCA_017409765.1 Clostridia bacterium
GTGTGATTTGCGCCGTCAATTGTAACGTGGTCGTGACTTTCCGTGCAACCGTCGGCACACTTAGCGTACCACAAATTTTGGTAGCAATCAAACGCGTGGGGGTGATCTTCCTTGCAAACAAGTTCGCCAACATACCAACTTTCGCCATCAGCGGAAATTGCAATTTGAGAGCCTGCAGTTGCGGTGTAACCAACAATATTGTCGGCAGTATCTTTGTGTGTAACAATGGTTGCTTCGTCAACTGCGGTCAACTCGTTGCGAGTGTAACCAAGCAATCCACCAAGGTAGATGTTATTGTAGCCACCCTCCATCAACTCTTTGATGGTAAGCTCGGCAAGTGCTTCCAACGCGCCTTCCACTTCCGCAAGGCCAAGCATATCGAACAAATCGGCAAGTTTTGTGTTTGTCAGTTCTTCCAACAATGTGTCAAGACCGCCCTCCATGATGCCGCCAATTGTCATGTTTCCAAGTGTTGCAAACAAACTGTTTGCAGGCACGTAGTAGGTGGTGGTGTCCACTTCGTCAACGGTTTTTGTGATACTAAAGGTATCTTCAGTTGCGTGGTCGTGAGTGGTGTCCTCGTTTGTGCATGCTTGGTAAAGGCTGTATTCAAAGCAATCCTTGTTGTGATTGTCAAATGCGGTGTGACTTCCGTCAGCACACTTCAGGTGCGCCTCGTACCAAGTTGCAGGTGTGTAGTCGGGTGCTGTTGTATCTGCGGATTTATCGTAGTTTGTAGATATGTAGTAAAGTGTTTCTTCGCCAACAATGCGGTATGCAACGGACAATTCCACAACGGTTTGCTCTTCAATTGTTGTTGTAAAGTCACGGCTAACAACGCCAGAGGCAAGTTGACCGTTTGCATTAGCAACGTCGCTTGTCAAGTCGCGTTTTACAAGCCCAATCAATCCGCCAAGGGAAATGTTGTTGTAGCCACCAGCGATAAGTTGGTTGATGGACATATCGCCAACGATATCGGCAATCATGCCAAGGTCGGTCAGTCCAAACGCACCAAGAACGTCCACAAGTGGTGCATCCATCGCGCCATCAAGCAGTTTGTCCAATCCGCCTTCTTCAAGCAAATCGGTAATTTTAACTCCGTCCAGCTTGAGTAGCCCGCAAATTTGATCCAAAATGTCGTTGTGAGCAAGCAACTCTTTCAAGATTTGCTCAACGGAGTGTTGGTCAAATTGAGCAAGCAAATTATTGATGTTGATTGCTCCAGTTTCGTCAAACAAGTAACTAAGGCTCAACTTTGCAAGGGTGTATTTTACTGATGTCAAAGCAATTGGCGCGTAGTAAACTGCGCCTCCCTCTGTGTTAACGGCAAATTCGCCATCGTGCGCGTGTTCCTCGGAGCAAAGCGCATACCAGTTGTAGTCGTAGCAATCTGCAACGTGAGTGTGACCTTCCTTGCAAACAAGTTGACCTTCGTACCAAGTGGTTTCAACGGAGTCGTTTTCCGCATTCATGGAGATGTAGTACTTGCCACCAACTGTTCCAACGCTAAAGATAAGTGCGCCTTGTGTGCCATCATCCTTTGTTTCGTAGAAAGTTGTGATGTTTGCATCCTCAATGGCAACATCCGCTGGGCGCTTGATAATACCAACAAGTCCCGCAATGGAAACTTTGTCCAATGCCTCAGCAAGCACAAGTTCCCCTTGCTCGTTAACAAGGTCGTATATAGCAATGTCGCCAACAAGTGCATCAATCAATGGATCGCTGTCGCCCACAATGTCGGCAATGGTAAGTTTACCAACTGCGGACAAGGATCCGTCGTCGTTCAACATACCAAGGATGTTCGCGTCCTTTGTCAAGTCGCTGATGATTGGGCCAATTGGCGATTGTCCCAGCGCCAAAAACAAGTTTTTCAGCAGGTTGTCCGTTTGACCTTCGGGGCGGAAGGCAGGAATCAAATCCGCCAAGGTGATTTCATCCAACACAACTGCAAGGTTAGCAACAATGTCCACTTGACCATCTTCCGTCTTTTCCTCGCCAAAAACAAGGTCGTAGACGGAGTGTTCGTCCAGTTTTGCAACAATCTCGTCGGATACAACCGGGTTGCCACTTTCGTCAGGTGTCGCAAAGGTGTTAACGATGGATGGCACAGCGCTAAGTTTGATTTGTTTCAAAGCGCGGTGTACACCTGTGTTGCCCTCTTCGTCAACGTTTGTATTGAAGTACTCAAACAATGGCGCATCCAATAGCTCTTTTGGCATAACCACGCCAAATGCAACTGTATTGCCGTCGGCATCTTGCGATGAGATGTGGTTGTCCGCAAGGAAATCTCCCACCGAGTACAACTTCTCGTTGGAAATGTTACCCGTCTTGTTGTTGTACAAATCCAAGATGTTGTAGTAGGCTTGTAGCAACGAAACGTCGCCCAAGTCGCCCAGGTAGTTTTCAATATCGGCGTAAATCTCGTTTGGATGTACAACAGTAACGGCTGTGTACATTGCGATACCCACCGAACCCAGTAGGAATACCACACCGAAAATGATACCAAACATAAATGCTAAAAATCTTCTCATATCTTTCTCCATTTGACGCTTTTGCGCCAATCAAACATTTGTGATGGCATTTTGCCACCAATGTTTGACAATTTTGCCAAACATATTTTGCAATTGGCAATATCTCTTGCCAAATCTAATTGACTTCTATCTAAGTTGCAAATGTTGAGTGTGACCGATTGGTGGCTCCCACTCTGGGGGAGCTGGCACGTAGTGCCTGAGAGGGCAAGTATCAAACATTGCTTGTAACGTAGCCAATCATTTGCCAAATGCAAAGTAGTGCTGTGTTGTTACCGCTTATATTACTTTTCCAAATCGTATCTAATTGGTGCAAAACTATCAAAAATGATGTTGTCAAAGTGTTCTTTCAAACTGTCGTATTGCTCTTGGCTTTTGATTGTCCAACAAAGCACAGGAATCTTTTTCCCAAAACGCTTTACCGCCTTCACTTTTGTGATGTATTCCGCATCGTACGCGATAAATTGACTTCCGTTCCACTTGCAAAGTTTAAGGTGCTTTAGCATCCAAACCTTCCACTTGGCCATTTTTGTGTTTTTCAAGTCCGTTGCAAGTTGTCCACGGATGATGTGTGGTGCATGCACCTTGAACCATCTAACAATGTATGGATTGAAGGACTCAATACAGTAGTTACCTTGGTAGTTGGCAAGTGCATCAACAACCTTTTGTTCCAATTCGCCAATGTTTTTGTGTGTTTTGATTTCCACCACAAGGTTTACGCCACCTGCTGTTTGCAAAAATTCTTCAAATGTGGGGATTTGGCAATCGGTATCCAGTAGGCGTAGTTGACGAAGTTCCTCAAAAGTCTTTTCGCACACGAGTCCATCAGCGCCTGTCATGCGCTTCAAACTGTCATCGTGGAACACAACCAAAACGCCGTCAGCAGACATTTGTACGTCCATTTCGATGCCAAAGTTGTTTTCGCGCGCTTTGACAAATGCGGGTAGTGAGTTTTCCGGAATGTCCACGTTGTTGAAAAATCCACGGTGTGCCACAAAAGTATCAGTAAGCCATTTGTATTCTTGTTTGATCATATTTTTCTCCTAAAAAAACCTCGGTTGTTAATTGTATTTATACAATTAAAACCCCTTCACTTTACCATTGTACCAAAAAGTTATGCAAATTGCAATATTATTTGCAACCAAAAACTGTCAATTTGTGGACAAAATGCCTATTTTTTTGTATAATATATGCAACAATAAACTGGCGACAAATGCAAATTTGCGTTTGCGCACTAAAAAGGTAAAACATGTCACAAAAAAACGTACGTAACTTTTGCATAATTGCCCACATCGACCACGGCAAATCTACCTTGGCAGACCGACTGATGGAGTACACCGGTCAAGTTGCCAAGCGCGATTTGGAAAGTCAAATGTTAGACTCCATGGATATCGAGCGCGAAAGAGGTATCACAATCAAACTTTCCCCATTGCGTATGACCTACGTCCACAATGGCGAGGAGTACACCCTAAACCTAATTGATACCCCCGGCCACGTTGACTTCAGCTACGAAGTTTCCCGCTCCCTTGCCGCTTGCGAAGGCGCATTGCTTATCGTCGATGCCAGCCAAGGCGTGGAGGCGCAAACTCTTGCCAACTGCTATCTTGCTTTGGACAACGACTTGGAAATCATCCCCGTTATCAACAAAATTGACCTCCCAAGTGCCGATATCGAGGGCGCCAAGCAGGAAATTGAGGACACAATCGGCCTAGATGCATCCACAGCCCCATTGGTTTCCGCCAAGGAAGGCATCAACATCAAAGACGTTTTGGATGCGGTGGTGGAGCGTGTTCCAGCCCCAAGTGGCGACCAAACTGCCCCTTTGAAGGCGCTCATTTTCGACTGCCAATACGACAACTACAAGGGCGTTATCATTTTGACACGCATTGTGGATGGCGAAGTAACAGTGGGCACAACCATCAAAATGTTCGAAACAAAGGGCAAAACCTTCGACGTTACCGAAGTGGGTATCTTTGCCCCCGGCATGAAACCTACGGAAAAACTTGTTGCCGGCGACGTTGGCTACATTTGCGCAAGCATCAAAACCGTTTGCGACACCAAGGTGGGCGACACTTTGACGGATGCCAAAAACCCATGCGCAGAGCCACTCCAAGGCTACAAGGAAGTCAAACCAATGGTATTTTGCGGTATCTTCCCCGCGGATGGTAGCAAGTACAACGACCTAAAGGACGCTTTGGAAAAACTCAAACTCAACGACGCAGCGCTTGTCTACGAACCAGACACGTCCGTTGCACTTGGTTTTGGTTTTAGATGCGGTTTCTTGGGACTACTGCACATGGAAATCATGCAAGAACGTTTGGAACGCGAGTTTGACTTGGACTTGGTAACAACCGCCCCAAGCGTAGTGTACCAAGTTTACACAACCACAGGGGAAATGTTGCTTATCGATAACCCCACAAAACTTCCCCCTCCAAACCTCATCGACCACATCGAGGAACCCATTGTTTCTGCGGAAATTTTCTCCCCACCGGAGTACGTTGGCGACGTTATGGGACTTTGCCAAGACAAGCGTGGTGTATTTATCGACATGACCTATCTCGATACTCGCCGTGTAAAAATTTCCTACGAAATTCCATTGAACGAAATCATCTACAACTTCTTCGACACCTTGAAATCCCGCACTCGTGGATACGCAAGTTTGGACTACGAAATCAAGGGCTACGTCAAGGGCAATCTTGTTCGTATGGACATGTTGCTAAACGGCGAAGTTTGCGATGCACTTTCTATCATTGTTAACGAAGAACGCGCCTACGCGCGTGGACGCCAAATTGCCGAAAAACTCAAAAATGCAATTCCACGTCAAATGTTCGAAATCCCCATCCAAGCAGCAATCGGCAACAAAGTTATCGCTCGCGAAACTGTCAAGGCACTCCGCAAGGACGTTTTGGCAAAGTGCTACGGTGGCGATATCACTCGTAAAAAGAAACTTTTGGAAAAGCAAAAGGAAGGCAAAAAGCGTATGCGCCAAGTGGGTAGTGTAAGCGTTCCAAGCGAAGCGTTCATGTCCATTTTGAAGATTGACGACTAACCCATTTTGCTCCAAACTTCACTAAAATTTTGGTGGAATAATAATGGGATTTTGCTTGTAATTAACTGTGTTTTTTACTACAAATTTAACCCAAATTTAGCTGTACTTTTACAATAGTTTTACTACAATTTTATCGGTAATTTCGTTTGTAATTTCCAATGAATTTTTGCTCAAAATTTGCCAGTATTTTCGGCTGGATTTTCCTAAAAATTGTTTGTATTTTCGCTAAAAATTCACCGAAATTTTGCTTGAATTTTTCCCCTCTCAAAATATCAAAAACACACCACGTGTCCGCAAAAAATGCAGTTTTTTGCAATTTTTAGCAAGGTTAATTTGGTGTATTATTGATGGTTGTGGTGCAGTTGGCAATGTGTTTCTAACGTAGGGGACGACATCCTTGGCGTCCCGCATTTCAACATTGATTGCGCATCTTTCAACAACCTCAAGCCTCTCACTCTGGGCGCGACGCGTTAGGCAAACAACCCAGTGAAAGCCTCCCACTCTGGGGGAGGTGTCAGTCGCAGACTGACGGAGAGGGCGCACAAACAAAACTGTTGTTGACCTTGTGTTCGTCCGCTTGCATTACCACAAACAAAAACAACTCCCCAAAGAAGATAATCGAGTATGACAAATCAACCATATCAAATCTACGTTCATATTCCATTTTGCAAAGCACGGTGTGGATACTGTGCTTTTTCTTCTTGCACAAATTTCCAACTTTGCGAAAGTTATTTCCACAAACTTTTTGAGCAAATTGAATCCACCCAAATCACACAAAAAACTATCTCCACAATCTTTATCGGTGGTGGCACTCCGTCGTCGGTTGACGTAAACTATCTCGACCAACTTTTTGCCAAACTTCGCCAAAAGTTCGACCTCTCAACCGTCGAGGAAATAACAGTAGAGTGCAATCCGGAAAGTGTCACAACAAATCTCCTTGCCTGCCTCAAACGCAACGGTGTCACTCGCCTAAGTTTTGGGTTGCAATCAACCAACAACCAAACTTTGAAGGCTATCGGCCGACTTCACACCTACGAGCAGTTTGTCGACGCACTAAACCTTGCCCACCAAATGGGCTTTGCCAATATCAATGCCGACCTAATTTTGGGCCTGCCGGAAAGGGTGGAAAGTTTCCACAACTCCGTCAACACGGTGGTAAATTTGCCCCTAACTCACGTTAGCGTCTACGCGTTGGAAGTGCACGAAGGTAGCGAAATTGCAGACTTGGTGCAAAGTTTTGCCCACACCGAGGACGACCTTGCCGACATGTACGACTACGCTTGTCAAACTTTGGAGGAGCACGGCTTTTTGCGCTACGAAATTTCCAACTTTGCCAAGCCTGGCCGCGAGTGCAAGCACAACCTGGGCTACTGGCAGGAAAAACGCTACTACGGCTTTGGCCCATCGGCAAGCGGATTTGTCGGCAACGTTCGCTACGACAACGTACAAACTTTGGATGAATACCTTGTCACCCCAACGGAAAACTTGCTAACAAACCAAAAGGAAATTTCCCTTTTCGAGCAAGCCAACGAGTCCGCAATGCTCGGCCTTCGACTTACGCAAGGGCTTTCCCTTGACACCTTCCATCAAAGCTACAACGCCGATTTTTTCCAATTTTTCCCCAACGCCAACCATCTTCTTGCCAAAGGGTATCTTGCTGTGGTTGATGGAAACGTCCTTGTCCCCAAGGACAAATTCTACGTTGTAAACTCCATTTTGTGCGAACTACTCACAATCTAGGCAAATTCCAATCAACTTCACACCAAAAGCCAAAGTTGCTTTTCAACCCAATCAAAAATCACACCACAACAAAACCAAAAGTGCTTGGTAACAAACGCGAAAGTTGCCTAACAACCAAAAAAAAACAATCCCACAACCAACAAAAAAACACTTTTCAACTGCAAGCGCAACCGTTTGCAGTTTTCTTTTACAACATTTTTGCAAAATTTTCCAAACAACTTGCCAAAATCTATTGCTTTACCCCAAAGTTTTTGATATAATGGGATAAATAAAACTTATGCTAATTGTTTTTCAATTTGCAAAATTTATCACGGAGTCCAATATGAAACTACTACAAATGAAGTATTTTCAAACGGTTTGTCGCTATGGTAGCATCACAAAAGCGGCGGAAGAACTGTTTGTAAGCCAACCCACAATCTCATTTTGCATCAAGGAACTGGAAGAAGAGTTTGGTGTAAAACTTTTCCATCGCCGACACAATCGTTTGCAACTTACTGTGGAGGGCACCTTCTTTTTGGACAAAATCAACTACATTTTGCAATCGGTTGATGCTTTGACGTCCCAAATGAAAAACATGGGCAACAACCGCAACCACGTCAAGATTGCCGTTCCCGCAATGATTTCCACGTTTTTGTTCCCACAAATTTTCAATGCCTACACCGAGCGCTACCCCGATTTGGAATTGGAAATGTTGGAGACAGGCTCACTGCAAGCGCGCAAACTTGTTGATGCCAACTCCGTTGACCTTGGTATCACAATTTTGGATAGTGCAGTAGAGGATGCCTACAACGTTGTTCCATTGGTAAAGACGGAACTTGTCTTTTGCGTAAGCAAAAACCACCCACTTGCCAACTGCAAGTCCATCTCCTTCAAGCAACTTGCCGACCAACAAATCATTTTGTTCAAGGCAGACAGTTACCAAAACATCTACATCAAGCGCGCCTTTTCCGAAGTGGGCGTGCAACCAAACATTTTGTTGTACTCATCTCAACTGTACACCATCAAGGAGTTTTTGTCCTACGGCAACGTTGGCGCATTTTTGTACCGTCAAGTTGCGGAAATGGACGATGACCTTGTTTGCATCCCATTGGACAACTCCATCATCCAAGATATCGTCCTCATTTGGACAAAGAGTGGCAGTTTGTACTCCGATGCGGAAAACTTCATCCAATTTGCAAAACACTTCGAGTATAAGTAATATCCCACCATCTAGGAGGTTAATATATGAACATTTGGCATGATATCTCTCGTGATAGAATCAAATGTGACGATTTTGTTGCCGTAATCGAAATTGAAAAGGGTAGCAAAATGAAGTACGAGTTGGACAAGGAAACAGGTCTACTTTTGTTGGACCGCATCCTGTTCACGTCCACCCACTATCCCGCCAGCTACGGCTTTATCCCACGCACTTTGGCGGACGATGGCGACCCAATGGACGTACTCATCCTAACAAGCGAACCACTTTTGCCCCTTTCCCTTGTAAGATGCTATCCCATTGGCGTAATCACCATGAACGACAATGGTGCCATGGACGAAAAAATCATTGCAATTCCATTCAATGACCCAATGTACAACTGCTACAAGTCCATTGACGAACTACCCAAGCACATCTTTGACGAAATGCAACACTTCTTCCGCGTTTACAAGGAGTTGGAACACAAACCAACCTCCGTATCGGAAGTGCACGCTCCAGATGTAGCCAAGGACATCATCCAAAAATCCATCGATTCCTACATCGTCAACATTTTGTCCAAGAGATAGTTTGAGAAAATTCAACTCGCAAAGTAAAACCAAGCAACTGTTTTGGCGCTCAAACTTGTGCGGAGTAACGTTGCTTAAACGTGCAAAACGTTACTTTTGCCAATCACTTTGCGAATTTTGAGGGAAAAATTGCTTGTTGCAAAAGAAAATCTTTGTCACTAACAAAAACTTTTTTGCAACAAATTTTGCCAATTATCTCAAACGTATAACAAATCAGCGGTAAAAAATCCCCTTTGGTTTTCCAAGGGGGATTTTTGACTTTTTTTTGGTGGCTTGCTCATAAGTCCTGTGTGTCTTTTGACGGAACAATACTTCGCAATCATCCGTGTTTTGCTCAATCACAGACCCTCCAGGTATGCTCCGCGTCGCAACTAACGCAATATTCTTCGCAACGATGTAGTAACATCATTGCTCGCTTTTAGCGTTGTTGCTCCTTCTCCCCACAAATCATCATTTGATTTGCGGGGACCCCATGTGTTACAATGTGGTCCTTGCTCGCATTCTTCTCGTCAAATCGCTTCACTAACCACACATTCCTTATTCGCAAGACCACTTTCTCGCAATATCTTGTTGCTTTTTTGTGGCAATATACATCCAACATCGTAGGGGACGACATCCTTGGCGTCCCGCATATCAACACAAACCCAATCAATCCGTAATAAATCAAATCGTAGGGCGGGTGGCTTGCTCCCGCCGATTTGTGCAATTTATCTAAACAATAACTGGCTAACACATCAATCAATTTTGTATTACCACATCGTAGGGGACGACATCCTTGGCGTCCCGCATCTAACCACAAACCTACTCAAACCGCAACTGACTTTATCGTAGGGCCTATTCCATATCCGCCCGCACCTCGTGCATATTCTTATTCCCTGCGGTATCTTTTTGACTTTTGACTATGTAGGGGAGGGGTTGCCCCTCCCGCATATTTCCACCGACCCAATCTAATGCAACCGCCACATCGTGGTGCTAATCCGCCCATCTATCGTCATTTTTCCACCGCAAAAAGTTTTGACAATTTTTGTATATATAATTATAAAATATTGCGCGATTTACCTTGACTATTTGTTGCCAAAAGTGCTAAAATGTTAACATGGTTATTTATGAGCAAAATTCAATATTTCAAGTAGAAAAAACGCAAAACATCCCCCTTGCGGAGCGCATGCGTCCAAACGTACTAAGTGAGTTTATCGGTCAATCACACATCATCTACGATGGCTCACTACTTTGCCGTGCAATCAAGGCGGACAAACTTGGCAGTTGCATCTTTTGGGGTGCGCCTGGCACAGGTAAAACGTCCCTTGCCAACATCATTGCAAATACAACGGGAAGTCACTTTGAACGCCTAAACGCCGTAAGTAGCGGTGTTGCCGATGCCAAAAAGGTAATTGACGAGGCCACAAAACGCTTCAATGCCTACGGACAAAAGACCTATCTCCTTTTGGACGAGTGCCACCGTTGGAACAAGGCGCAAAGCGATTGCATGTTGCCCGCCATCGAAAAGGGCATCATCACATTTATCGGCTCCACAACGGAAAACCCCTACGTCGCAATGACAAGGGCAATTGTATCCCGTTGCCGTGTGTTCGAGTTTTTGCCTTTGACCAAGGAGGACATCAAAAAGGGACTACAACTTGCGCTTACCAAGGACAAAATCCTGTCCACACAAAAAATCAAGGTGGACGACGACGCCCTTGACTACCTTGCGGAAATTTGCGCAGGCGACCTAAGGAACGCCTTCAACGGTTTGGAACTTGCCGTTTTAACAACCGACATGGATGCCGACGGAAGTATCCACGTTACCAAACTTGTTGCCAGCCAATCGGTGCAAAAACCAGCGTTATCTGTGGACACAGGCATGTACTACGACATGCTTAGCGCATTTATCAAAAGTATGCGCGGAAGTGATGCCAACGGCGCAATGTTTTGGTTTGGCCGATTGTTGGAGGCAGGCACCGACCCATTGCTCCTTGCTCGCCGAATTGTGGTGCACGCAAGCGAGGACGTTGGCCTTGCCGACCCAATGGCACTTGTTGTTGCTACCAGCGCATTGACGGCTTTCCAAAACCTTGGTCTGCCGGAAGGCCGAATCCCCTTGACGGAGGCAATTTTGTACATTTGCAACGCGCCCAA
>JAFQSA010000050.1 GCA_017409765.1 Clostridia bacterium
AACCGATGGCTGCACCCAACATGTTGATGGGGTTTTTGGGGCTAAGCATTGTGGAACCGTTGTCCAAGCAAAGACCAACAAAAACCATCAAAAATGAGTACATACAAGCCAATGCGATTGTGATGTAGTTTTTACGAGTATAAATTGCCTTTAACATGATGTTTCTCCTATGTTAAGTAGAATTGTTACTTTTGTTTTATATAATATATTAAATATATATTGTTTACTTTATCAATCTAAATAAGGCTAGTTAACATCCTTATTTATTATGCCAAGACGTCTAGTTGGAGCTTTCGTCTTGCGGAGTTTCGTCCGCTATGGTAGGTTGCTCCACAACTGTGTCCGTTGGGGTTTCGACAGGTTGCACGACTTGAGTTGGCGTTTCTTGCGGTGGCAAACGGTGATGGCTGATTAGCACTTCCGTTGCAACATCCTTGCTAACAAGTCCTTCGCTACTAAAGGAGTAAGCAACTTTGTCGAGATAGATATTTTCGACGAAATCGACACTAAGTTCCGATTGGTCCGTCATGTTGTCGATATCGAGAATTGTCAAAAGAAAATCGGTGCGCTTTTGTTGTTCCTTGCTGATTTGTCCGCTGTTGGAGTCAAACATCAACATGCAAAGGAGCAATGCGCCCATTGTGATAAGTCCTGCGGGGGCTTGCAAAAACAATACGATTGCGCCCAAGAAAGGTATTTCTACACCAGTATAGCGACCAACAACGTTCTTTTGCAAGGTTTTGTAAGGGTCGTCCTGTGCATACTTATCGCCACGGGTGACGTAGCGTGTGCTTGTGGTGGTCTTTTCGATGCCAACAATACGGTGAATAAGTATGGTTTCTTCTGTTGCGTTGAATGCAATAACATCGTAGTATTGTAGGTCGTTTGGATCCACCTTTTCCAAAACGATGATGCTGTATTGTTGAAATTGATTGTCGTAGTCTTGTAGGTAGTCGTTGTCGGCATGCTTAACACTCATCGAGTCGGTTGCAACAACCATCAAAGTTTTTGTTCCAACGGGCAATTTATCTGTAAAACGAGCCACCAAAGTGAAAGATATACTAAACAAAACAAGCACCAAAAACAGCACGAACAAAATGTCACGAATGACCTTGTTTGCCTTTCGTCGTGCAATAACCTTTGGATTTTTGTTATGGAAGTAGTCCTGGATCAGCTCGATGTCACGTTTACCACTTTGAATTTCGTTGATGGAAAACTTGCGGAAGTTTGCAAACAGTACAGTAAACACCACCAAAAAACTTCCAACACCGATGGCTGTGACCACCAATGCGATAATTTGTTGTTGAGACATAGTTAAACCTTGATTTTGTGATAGTTTTTGGGACAAATGGGTTGTCCACTACGCGATTTTGAAGAATTGTTACACGACAAGCACTTGCATTTGGTCGATGCAACAAAAAATTGACGTTAAAACTGCAATTTGTGCAGTTAACAAAGCGTTTCTAAAACACATAGCCACCCAAGGCCGCGTATTGCCTTGGGTGAACTATACTATACAAGTTTAGAAAAGCAAATGTAATTTGTATTGTGTTTTTATGTTTGCACCATTTGGTGCATTTTTTGCAACCTGCATACAAGCATAGTTTTGGCTTTTTTAAGTGTCCAAATACCTGCGTAACACCGCGAAATGCTTTGATTGCGGAAGGATGGCGTGTGGGAATGTCAGTCTAATACTGTTATTTCTACAACAATCCCCCAGTCACCTGCGGTGCCAGCCCCCTTTACACAAAGGGGCCTTTTGCTTGGTTGTGCGCGGACACAAGTTGCACTACCGCAAACTATTTAACGTCTGCGTAGATCCAGAATGCGTAAACTGGAGCCTTTGGATTGCTACCAACACCCAAGTGAGCAATTGCAGTTTCGATGTTTTCTTGCAAAATTGCAAGTTTTGCCTTGATACCATCTGGATTTGCGTTGATGTAAGCTTCCAAAGTTGCACCATTCAACTCGATACCTGTGGGTTTGTAAACTTCGGATTCACTAATTGTTTTTCCTGCCAAGTAGTCTTCTTTTTCAAGGTCAAGACCATTTACCACTGCTTGCAACAACAACAAGTCGTAGTTAACCATGTTCATATCAGCAGTTGTGTACTTGTTTGGAACATCGGTTGCACTTGTAAGTTGGTCGTGTTGGCCCAACTTTCTTTCTTCTACGTCGTAGAAGTAGTTAGGGTTCATACCAAGGTATCTTGCGCCCCACTCAAACTTGATTGTCAATTCGAATTCCAACTTGTCAGTTCTGCCGGAAACGTACTTGATTGTGTATTCGTTGCCACGTTCGTCAACACGTGTGCCTTCATTTTTGGAAAGCAATTCGGATGGATTTATCCATAGGAAATCCTCTGTCATAGAAGTACCATCCCAACCGTACTCGTACTTAACCTTGCCTTCGCCATCAGGTGCTGTAAGTGCGCCTGTGATGTAAGGAATTTGGTGTCCTTCGCTATCTCTTGCAAAGCTTGGCAATCTGATAAATGCCTTTGCAGGATCGTAGGACCAAGTGTCGCCAACTCTGCTGAGACCAGCAGCAGTAAGCAAACTATCAGGAACGCGCACTTGGAAGTGCAATTCGCCAATTTTGTCGATGTTATCAACATTACCCTTTACTGTGAAGAACAAATCTTCGTTGAGAGCAGAACCCTCTTCGCCATCAGTTTGGATAAAGCCCTTGTTGGCATCTGGGTTATCTACTGGCAAGTGACCAAATACAAGGTTTTGTGGGCCTGTGCCTACACCACTTTCGTCAACGGAGTCGAAAAGTTGCTTTTTGTTGTCAGCATTGGTGATAACAATGTTAACGGATTTGTCTGTGATTGTTTCAGTTTTGATTCCGCCTGTGGAGTCGAGGCTGGCATTGTTGGACAATACCCATGCAGCGAAACCGACGGACATAAGTGTGATTGCGCAGAAAATTGCCAAACCGAAGGACAAAGCTCTGCGACCGAATCCACGTCTAGTAGATCTCATAGTAATTTCTCCTTTTTGAGATTTTTTGGGGTTAGCTAAAAGCTTTATGCATTGGGGATAGCTGTACCTTCAGACAAAACAATGCTGAATTGGATACCAGCAGTTCTGTTGCCATCTCCGTCAGCTTCATAGTTCAAATAGTCACGAAGGTAGTCAAGCATTCTTTGTGCAAGGTCCTTGTTGCGGATGTATTTTGCAGTTTCAAGGTCGTAGTCCTCAACACCAGGTTTATCTTCGTCTTGTGTATTTTCTTGTGTTGCTTCAAGCTCTTCAGTTTCAACATCAAGATATTGGAGAACTGTAGCAAGACCTTCTGGATTCAATTCATCGAAATATGTGTATGGGTTGTTGTATACACGGTCATCGCCTTCACCTGTAGCTACTGCTTCGCCCCAAGCAAAATCAATTTGGATGTTAGCTGTTGCGTATTCATTACTTGAATGAATATCAAACATGTCGTAGCTAAGATCAATGTAGAGGAAATTCTCTTCGAAGCTAACACCTGCATTCACTTCAGCTTCTGTCAATGCTTTAACAACATCTTCCCCATCAACATTTTCAATTTTGCCCCATTTAAGATCTGTATCTGCTTTTGCTGCACCAGTGTGTGCAACCCATTTAGCTGTTGGGTATTGGATGTAGCCAAGTTCAACCGCCATATCAAACCACTTATAGTTTTTAGTTGCCTCTGAAATAACTTCGTTGATGTCAATTACTACACGAACTGTACGATATTCTTTCACGTCGTTTTCAGGGTTAGTTAAATTTTCAGAAACGATTTTTTCCAAGTAGTATTTCATATCACGATTTTCAGTATTATCATCGTTATCTACGAGGAAACCATCATCTGGAATGAACTTAACAGTAGCTGTTGCAGAAAGTTTTTGTTTTGCATCTCTGTTAGAGTAGGACAACCAAGAACCGTTTGAGTATACATAGTCTGTTGTTGGTCTACCAAAAATGATGTCGCCCTTTTCTTCGTCAACTTCTCCGTCATTGTCGAAGTTTACTTCAACCTTGAAGTACTTGTCTTTGAGTTCGTTGGATACGAACGAGCCTTGGGTTTCGGCGTCGATTGTACCAACAATCAACCATGCAGCAAAACCGACAGCTGTGAGTGCAACTATCATGAATACGCTCAGGATAGTCATTGTCTTTTTTGTCATCATAACTTTTCTCCTTGTGTTTTATTTTTTTATCAACAGGCAAATTGCCTAGATAACTGGGTTTGGGGTGTTGCAAAAAGTCGCCAAAATTCGACAAAATGTGCAACAAAAAAATACCCCATATGCGCGCGTGCGAAATTTGCAAACAAACAAATGCGATGTTGATGCAATCGAAAGTTGCATCGGCATTTGTTTAGGTGGCAAATCGCAACAAAAAAAGAGTGATTTCGACCGCTTGCGATGTCAATAGGAAGGACAGTACACAAATATGTGCACCACTCCGTACATATTGGCAATGGGTGGTCAATTGCGTGCAAAAAGTGCACATCAAAGGACCACAAGCGGAAAAAATCCTCTTGCTCTATGCGCGAATGAAGTATTTACGTTGGAAATTGTATGCGTTTGTTGTGTAAGCTTGGGCTGAAATTGTTTGTTTTGCAAAAACTTTGGTTGCACGGCTTGCGTGCTTGAGAATTACAAAGCACAAGTAAGCCAAGTTTCCAAGGAACACTGCTGCACTGCAGAATGTTGTGGAAAGTACTACCACGCCGTTTACCAAAATTTGGAAAACTGCAAAGAAGGAACGTGTGTGGAACAGAACGTCGATGATCTCGCGAAGGAACAACTCGATTTCGCAACCGATAGACTCGCGAACGATGGACAAAGCGCCTTTGACATCGAAGAAGCATGTCATCACTGCGCCCGTGCTAAAGATTGCCAACCACTTGACGATCTTGCACAAAAACTCCAGCACAACAGATAGGTGCGGAATTTTTGTCGCAAAAAACTCTCGCTTGATACGAGATAGCAACAGTAATCCGCCCCACAAGATGGCAAGGATTGATAGGTATTGTCCAAAGTTGACAACTGCCATGAGTTTACTCCAAAAGTTTTTACAAGTACCAAACTACCACACGCAC
>JAFQSA010000051.1 GCA_017409765.1 Clostridia bacterium
AAGTGCTTGCGGATTGCAGCAGTAAATGCAACGCGAAGGTCGCTGTCGATGTTGATCTTGCAAACTGCCATACCTGCAGCCTTTTTGAGTTCGCTTTCGGGAATACCAATAGCATCAGGCATGTGTCCACCAAATTGGTTAACGATTGCAACCTTGTCTTGTGGAACGGAACTTGCACCGTGGAGAACGATTGGGAACTCTGGCAAGCGCTTGCCAATTTCTTCCAAAATGTCCAAACGGAGTTTTGGATCTTGACCTGGCTTAAACTTGTATGCGCCGTGGCTTGTGCCGATAGCAATAGCAAGACTGTCTACGCCTGTCTTTTCAACGAACTCTTGAACTTCGTCTGGGTTTGTGAACATTGCGTCAGCAGCATCTACGTTAACGTCGTCTTCCACACCGGCAAGCTTGCCAAGTTCCGCTTCTACAACGCAACCGTGAGCGTGAGCGTATTCCACAACTTTGCGAGTTAGGGCAATGTTTTCTTCCCAAGGCTTGCTGGATGCGTCAATCATAACGGATGTAAAACCGCCGTCGATACTTGCCTTGCAGATTTCGAAGTCAGCGCCGTGGTCAAGGTGAAGTGCAATGGGTACTTCGCTTGTTTCTACTGCAGCCTTAACAAGGTGAATGAGGTACGTTGGGTTAGCATACTTTCTTGCGCCGGCGGAAACTTGCAAAATAACAGGTGACTTGCACTCGTTTGCAGCCTCTACAATTGCTTGGATCATTTCCATGTTGTTTACGTTAAAAGCACCAATAGCGTAACCGCCTTCGTATGCTTTTTTGAACATTTCTTTTGTTGTTACAAGTGGCATAATTCTCCTCCTGGCACATTGTGCGTCAAAAACACAATGCTGATATAAATAGATTTTATATGGGGCAAAATGGAAATTTATAAGAAAAACCTAATGATTTTTATTGCCAACAACTTGCCCTTATGATATAATAACATAGGTATTGTACCACACACCTTTGTTTTAGTAAAGCAAAGAGTGTCCAATTTACGATAAAATTATTTTTTGGAGGATTACTCAAATGGCACAAAAAAATGTTAGAGTTGCAATCAACGGTTTTGGACGTATCGGTCGTCTTGCTTTCCGTCAAATGTTTGGCGCAAAGGGTTACCAAATTGTTGCAATCAACGACCTCACAAGCCCAAAAATGCTTGCACACCTCTTGAAGTACGACACAGCTCAAGGTAACTACGTTGCTATGGGTCACACAGTTGACTACCGCGATGCAGTTCTTTCCGAAGATGGCAAAAAGGTTCTTCAACCAGGCGTTATCATCGTAGACGGCAAAGAAATCAAAGTTTATGCAGAAAAAGACGCAGCAAAACTTCCTTGGAGAAAGCACAAGGTAGATGTAGTTTTGGAATGCACAGGTTTCTACTGCTCCAAAGACAAGAGCCAAGCTCACATCAACGCTGGCGCAAAGAAAGTTGTTATCTCCGCTCCTGCTGGTAAGGATCTTCCTACAGTTGTTTACGGCGTTAACGAAAACATCTTGACAGCTGATGACACAATCATCTCCGCAGCAAGCTGCACAACAAACTGCCTTGCTCCAATGGCAAAAGCTCTTAACGACTACGCTCCAATCGTTTCCGGTATCATGACAACTGTTCACGCTTACACAGGCGACCAAATGGTTCTCGATGGTCCACACCGCAAGGGTGACCTTCGTCGTGCTCGCGCTGCTGCTCAAAACATCGTTCCTAACACAACAGGCGCTGCAAAGGCTATCGGTCTTGTAATTCCAGAACTCGACAAAAAACTCATCGGTTCCGCTCAACGTGTTCCTGTATGCACAGGTTCTTCCACAATCCTTGTTGCAGTTGTAAAGGCTGACGAACTCACAGCAGAAGGTATCAACGCTTACATGAAGTCCGTTGCTACAGAGTCCTACGGCTACAACTCCGACATGATCGTTTCCAGCGACGTTATCGGTATGCGCTACGGTTCTTTGTTCGATTCCACACAAACAATGGTAAGTAAACTTGGTGATGGTTTGTGGCAAGTTCAAGTTGTTGCTTGGTACGACAACGAAAACAGCTACACAACACAAATGGTTCGCACAATCAAGTACTTTGCTGAACTTAGCAAATAATTGTAGTTGACTAATTCTAACAAAAAAATATCAAAGTCCCTGTGATCTCCACAGGGACTTTTTTTGTTGACAAATTTCGCAATTTTTTGTACCATTAAACTATGATTTACTTTATTCGACATGGACAAACAGAGTGGAACGTTTTGGGACTTATGCAAGGCCAAACGGATATTCCATTGAACGACACAGGGCGCGCCCAAGCAAAACAAATGGCCAAGTCCCTCCAAGGCATAACCTTTGACAAGGTATTTTGTTCCCCACTATCTAGGGCTCTTGAAACCTGCCAAGCGGTGGTGGATGCTAGCCAAATTGTCACAGACAAACGCATTGCCGAACGCTATTTTGGCGAATTCGAAGGGGAGTCCGCAATGCTGATGCGCTCACGAAAATTTTGGAACACCAACGCCAACCAAACCTTCGATCGTGCGGAAAGTTTGTTCGATTTTGTAGCACGTGTCTACGATTTTTTGGACTACGTGGTGCAAAATTGCAAGGGACAAAACGTTTTGATTGTCGCTCACGGTGGTGTGGGAATGGTTGTTCAAAGTTACTTTTTGGGCGAACCAACTGATGGCGAATACCTAACGTATTTGGTAGATAATTGCCAAGTTCTCAAGTTCAATTTCTAACACTTGCGCATGTGTGCATGTGTGCATTTTAACGAATTTGAAAGCTTTCAATAAATGATAAATCTTATCACTTATTTTTCACAAATCTGTTGACAAAATCCCCCGCATTTCGTATAATGTAACTACAAAACAAATCTCTCTCAATGAATTCGGCGAGACAGATTGCAACATCGTGAAACTCTCAACTTGTTTACAACAATCAAATCGCAATGCTAATTGCTCCAATTGCCTCGCCCTTTGGGAGAGGTGGCACACTTTGTGTGACGGAGAGGGCGCAATAACACTTGCCGGATTAACTAAACAACTTGACAGTCAAGCATTTCAAAGTAATAATGCCCCACAATGTATCGCAACTTCAATGCGACAATATTTGTGGCAAATTTCGCATATTTCTTTGCAAAGCTCACACCATACTTGCAACTGTTACCCTTTTCGCGAGAGAAGGGTATTTTTATTTTTCCCAAAGGAGAACCACCATGAACAGAACAGGCGTTGTGGCAATTGTTGTAAGCGACAGCAATTCCGTCCCACAAGTACAAACTGCACTCACAAACCACGGTCAAATCATCTGTGGTCGTATGGGCATCCCCGACCACGAAAGTGGCAAAAACGTCATTGCCCTCATCGTCAAGGGAACTGTGGAACAAATTTCCGCATTGACAGGCGCCCTTGGTCGCATCCCCAGCGTCCAAGCCAAAAGCATGCTCACCAAAGAGTAGGGTTTGCTCGCAAGTTCTACTTGCCTTTTGCACGTCAAACCACTATGTTAGCCAACTATCACTTGTTCGCAAACCCATGGTTTGCTCACAATGTCTATGCGCTTTTTGGTGGAAAACTGCCAACAAGGCTCTCACTTTGGGAGAGCTGTCAACGCAGTTGACTGAGAGGGCATTGCAAGCACTCGCATATATTTTATTTACACCATATCACAAAAAATTTTCATATCAGAGGAGATTAACTATGAAAAAATTTATCGCATTACTACTACTCATTTTTGTTCTAACAGCAACGTTCGTTGCATGCGAACAACCCGACAACGATCCCCAATCCTTCACAATGGTTGCCCCCGATGGCGCACCAGCGCTGGCAATTTCCGAACTCATGGCAAAAAACATGCAATTCGATAACACCTTTACCTACAAAATTGTTTCCGCGGACGACATCAAAAACCACGTTGTTGGCAACATGAACACTCATGCCGACTTTGCATTGCTACCTGTCAACCTTGCATCCAAACTTATTGGCGGTGGCGACGAGTACAAAATGATTGCCGTTGTAACCCATGGCAACTTGTACTTTTTGAGCAAAAACGAAACTGCCATCACAGCGGAAAACGCTAGCGCACAACTCAAAGGCAAGTCCATTGCGGTTGTTAACCTTTCCGCCGTTCCCGGACTTACAACCAAAGCACTCCTTACCAAGGTTGGCCTTTCCTACACCGAGGATATTTCCCAACACACAAGCGAAAACGTCTACCTCAAGGGCATCAACGGTACGGAAATTGCCGCATCACTAAACAGCGAAAACGCAGTTGACTACGTTGTTGCACCCGAGCCAGCCGTATCCACCATCACAGGCAAAGCCCCCGTTATCAAAAAGGTAGGCGCACTCCACGATGTCTACGGCCGTTACCCACAAGCGGTGTTGGTTGCAAAAACTTCCATCATCGAAAAGGATATCGACCTTGTCAAGGCAGTTGTAGATGCAATGAAAGGTGCAACCGACTACGTCAAGGCAAACACTCAAAATGCAGTTGATGCAGTTGCTAGTCACCTTCCCGAAGGCACAACACCATCCTTCAACGCAGTTAACACAACGTCTGCCGTAGTTGATGGTTGTGGTATCAACGTCAAAACTTTCGATAACGACGACCTTTTGCAACAAGTAAAAACCTACATCAACGATATCATCGCGGTCAACGCAAACAGCGCCCAAGCCTTCCCCGAAACCTTTTTTGTAAACATCAACAAAATCAAGTAATAATTTTACAGTTTTGTGATTAACAATACTCTCACTTTGTGGCGCAACTCGTCCAGCAAACACTTCTATTGCCACATCGTAGGGCGGATGGCTTGCTCTCGCCTATTCATTCATGAAGCCGATTTATATCAACCAATCCGTAGGGGCGACCTGTGGTCGTCCGCAAACTACCATCAACAAAATCCATCCGCAACCAGCAAAATATCTTCAACACCGTAGGGGAGGGGTTGCCCCTCCCGATGTCAAAAGCTCAATAAAATTGTAAATTTCGTATTTACCCAAAACTATCCAATCACTTATTTCAAAATTCAAATGAAACAATCCCTTTTCAAAAAACTAACCCCCATATTGTATCCCCTTGCATCCATCGCATTTATGCTACTTGTGTGGCACTTGATGTTTTTGCACGTAGGTAGCGAGTTTGTTTTCCCATCCATTGGCGCAACACTCCAAAGCATTTGGCAATACCTGTGCGATGGTGCATTTTGGCTATCGCTTTTGTCCACATTGGGCAGGGTGTTGATTTGCTTTGCAATCTCTCTAGTTTTAGCCATCGCCATTGGTGTGTTGGCAAAGTTTGTGCCCATTGTTGGCAAAATTCTTGCGCCAGTTGTTGCTCTTTTCCGCTCCGCACCAACGGTAGCCGTCATGGTTATACTCATTTTGTTTATCAAAAAACCAGCCGTCGTTCCCGTTATCGTTGGACTCTTGGTGGTGTTCCCAATGTTGTACGCAAGCGTAACGGCATCCATCGACCAAGTGGACAAAGGCCTTGTGGAAATGTGCACCTTGTACAACGTCCCCAAGAGGGAGCAACTCAAAACGGTGTACTTGCCAACCATCACTCCATACTTGCTTGGCGAACTGCCCGCAACCTTGTCCTTTACGGTAAAACTGATAATTTCCGCGGAAATCCTTGCCTACTCCTACCAAAGCATTGGCGGACTTATTCAATCGGCAAACGTCTATTCGGAAATGGCATCATTGTTCGCTTTGACGTTGCTTTCAGTAGGCTTTGCAACCTTGCTGGACGGTGCTTTGCGACTTTTGTCAAAATTTGTTGGAGGTGGCGCACGATGAAAACAAATGCAAACGTGCACAAGTGTACAAGTCAAGTGCAAATACAAAACTTGCACGTTGCCTATGGCAACAACGTCATCTACAACAACTTTTCCCACACGTTCGACGGCAACAAAGTGCATGTCATTTTGGGTAAGTCCGGCTGTGGCAAAACAACAATGCTCAATGCCATTGCCAACTTTGTCAAGTTCGATGGTGTAGTTAACTGTGGCAAACTATCCTACGTTTTCCAACAACCACGATTGGCATTGACAACAGTTTTTGGTAACGTGGAGATGGTGCTCTTAAACGTCATCAAGGACAAAACTGAGCGCGCAAAAATGGTGCAAAAGTACCTTAACCTTGCGGAAATCGCACCTCTTGGCGGCAGTTTTGCAACAAACCTTTCCGGTGGAGAGCAACAACGCGTATCTTTGGCGCGGGCATTTGCTTTTCCCTCGGACGTGCTTTTGATGGACGAACCTTTCAAGTCCCTCGACCTTGGCATCCGCAAAACGTTGTACAAAACGCTGGACAACTTGCTCAACCAAAACCCACGCACAACAATTTTGGTAACTCACGACGTGGACGAAGCTCTTGCCTTGGCGGACAACATCTACATCCTTCAAGACAAGCCCTGCGTACTCACGGAAATTTGCCAAATTGCAACCCCACGAACTAAGCGCGACTTGTACAGCAACGACATGCTAACCCTCCGCAAACAATTGGAAAATTTGCTGTAATGCTACGTAAAAACAATTCTGTGCACTATGTTAGTTATCATGCGGAAATATGGTATGTAGAATCTAGTCCATATCAGCAGGTGTTTTTCCAATTGTTTTATCAAACCGCAATAATTCTGTCGTAGGGGCGGATTCCATATCCGCCCGCATATTTCCACCAACCCAATTAACCCGCAACAATTCAATTGTAGGGGCGGATACCATCCTCCCGTAAATGCATCTATCTACTTATTTTCAAAAACAAAACATCCTATCTCGCGGTAGGATGTTTTTTGCCGTTTGCATGCAATTTTCAACCGAACGCGCAAATGCTATTGCAAAATTTTTCCGCTGTGCTATAATGTCACCAAGGAGGCAACGAAAAGATGAAATTTCAACTAACAATTTCTCCCGAACAAGAGGAATCAGTGCACGTAACCCTCAAAAAGAAAAACGACCTTGCTTGCGAAATAGAAAAACTGTGCTTGGAGTACAGCGGTACGGATGCTATCCCCGCCTACCAAAACGACCAAGTGCAAATGCTACGTTTCGACGACGTCACTTGCTTGATGGTACTTGATGGCAAAACCTATGCCATCGACAAAACAGGCCAACAACACCTGGTAAAAATGCGCCTGTACGAAGTGGAGCAACTTGTACCCAGCTATTTTGTTCGAATCAACAAGTCCGCCATTGCCAACCAAAGGCAAATTGCCAAATTCAAAGCGTCCTTTTCCGGCGCGGTGGACGTCGTATTCAAGTGTGGCTACGTAGACTACGTTTCTCGCAGATGTTTTAGCGAAATCAAAAGGAGGTATCAACTATGAAAAAGTTTTTCAAAGAGTTTTGCTTGCGTGGTATGACGGCCGCATGGGGTGGCCCACTAATCCTTGCAATTGTGTATCTAATTTTGGGATGGACAGGTGTTGTTGTGACACTTGACGTTTTCCAAGTGGCGATTGGTGTTGTAACGTCCATGGCTATGGCGTTTATTGCAGCAGGTATCACGGCGGTGTACCAAGTGGAAAAATTGCCACTCATGCACGCGATTGTTTTGCACGGAGTAGTGTTGTACATCGACTACCTTGGTATCTACTTGCTCAATGGTTGGCTTGCCGATGGCTTTGGCCCATTTGCAATATTCACAGCAATTTTTGTCGTTGGCTACGTTGTTGTGTGGCTAATTGTTGCATCCATCATCAAGCACAACACCAACAAACTCAACCAAAAACTCAATGCACAACAGTAACAAATCGCCTACACATCCAAGTTGCAGTAGACCAAGTGTGTAGGCATATTTTTCGCTTTTTAGTCATTTTTTTGCAGTTTGACATACTAAAATTGAAAAAAACTTTTACGAAAAGGACAACAACAATGATAACTATCACAAATTTAACCAAAAAGTATGGCAATCTACTAGCAGTAGATAACATCACCTTGACCATTCCAAACAACCAAGTTTTTGCTATTCTTGGTGTAAATGGTGCCGGCAAGACAACCACAATCAAGATGCTAACAGGCCTAACCGCCAAGGATGGTGGAAGTATATTTTACGACAATCTAAGCATCGACACCCACCTTGACAAAATTCAACAGTTCACAAATGTTTCCCCACAGGAAACAGCCATTGCGGAAAATTTGACCGTCATGGAAAACATTATTTTCATCGCACAAATCTACGGAATGAACAAATTGCAAGCACAACAAGGTTGTCAAAGGGTAATGGAGCAATTTGATTTGACAAAGGTTGCCAACACACTCGCAAAAAAACTTTCTGGTGGCACCAAACGCCGACTTTCCATTGCCATGGCATTGGTTACCAACCCCAAAGTGCTGTTTTTGGACGAGCCGACGCTGGGTGTGGATGTCCTTGCCCGCAAGCAACTTTGGAAGTTGATTGAACAGCTAAAGCAACAAATGACAATTGTTTTAACCACTCACTACATGGAAGAAGCCGAGCATCTTGCAGATACCGTTGCAGTAATGGATTGTGGCAAGGTGGTGGCAGTTGGATCGCCAAAACAACTGATATCTCAAACTAAAACAACCAGCCTAGAGCAAGCATTTATCAACATTGTGGAGGGCGACTTATGACAAGTATAGTTTTTGCTAAACGCAATCTCAAAGAGAACCTTCGCAATCCCATCAATTTGTTTTTTACACTTGCGTTCCCCATTTTGATGTTTTTTGTATTTCAACTAATCAAGATGGGCACAGGTGCAACGGACGAAATTGTGCCAATGTTTGCCACCAACAACTTGATACCAAGTATCGCGGTATTTTCCTATACGTTTGTAAGTCTTACCCAATGTACACAAATTGCAAAAGACCGCGAGACGGCATTTCAAATGCGGTTGTCAGCAAGCCCAATGCAACCCAGACATTTCTTTTGGGGCTACTTTTTGCCAAGTCTTGTAGTTGTAGCAGTGCAAACAACCCTTTGTTTTGCCGTGGGTTTTTGCTTCGGTCTCAAATTTACTCTTGGCTCTTTCTTGGCATTTTTGTCATTGATACCCATCTCTTTATTTTACATTTGTGTAGGCATTATTTTGGGTTCAGTTTTGGGTAGCAAATCTTGCGCGGGTGTGTGTACAATCTTTGTGCAACTAACGGCAATTTTTAGCGGTATGTTTTTCCCATTGACGGACGGAACATTCAAGGACGTTTTGACATTTTTACCCTTTTTGCCAAGTGTTGCTATCCCACAAAATTTGATACATCAAACGTCACAAAACTTGGGATTGTATGCTTTGGTACTTTGCGCATACACAGCGCTTGCCTTTGTTTTGGCGCACAGTATTTTCCGCAAACAACTCAAAAACAGGTAAGTGTTTTTGTTGTTTTTTACTCGCTAAGTTTGGTGTTTTACTATTGATATATCCATTTTTATGCGCATAATTTTTAGCCAAACCTATCAATATTGCGAGCAAAAATTTTGACCAACAAAACATAACCACAAAACAAAAAAAGCGACCACGTGGTCGCTTTTTTGCAATTATTTGCGTTATTTTGGTGTTGAAAAAACACTATTTTTCTATTGTTTGATTGGGTATTTCCGTAGCAATTTCCGTTGTTTGAACCTTGGATTTTCTTTGCGCTATCTTTTTAACAATTGCGTGGTACACCGCGTAAAACAAAACAATGTACACAAGGAACGTTCCAATAACCAACATTGGGTAAAGTACAGGGTTGCCATCTACCAAGTTGTAGTACAAAAAGTATGGTGTGCCGTCGTCACGCTTGAGGAACATGTAGTTGTAGTTACCCGTCGCGTTGATAACCAATGCAACTGCGCAAACTGCAAGCAAAATTCCCATAACCCAGTACATTGTCTTTTTCTTCATGGATTGCATACCGGAAATAACAATGTACAACGCAGCAAATCCCGATGCCGTGTGTGTGATGTTGGAGCAGATGTTGTAGTAGGATAGTACCGGATAGGTGTTGTAGAAGTGCACCGCGGTAAACGTACCAAACGTGCAACTCAAAAATCCAAACACAAACACGTAGTCCAATGCCGCTTCCTTCAACTTGCCTTTACAAAGTGCCGCAATGGGTACTGTGATAAACTGCATACTGCACAAAAAGAAGGGCAATTCCCACAACCAGGACATACCATCACTTGATGCGCCAATACCAACTGCAATGCGGAAAGTTTCCACGGTGTGCATCAGTAGTGCCGTCCAAATGAGTACTTTGTTCTTTGTTGCCAAATCTTTGTTACGATTTTTTCTACCAAGGATTACTGCCAAAACAATTGCAATCGCCAGCGAAATACTAACGTGCAACATGTGTTGCCAAGAGTAAGCCCCCTCTGGAGTGTTAAACTCCGGCTTACCGAAAAATTCTCCCATATTAAGTTCTCTCCCCTCGTTATTTTGCTTTAGGACTCCTCAGTCCCCAAAGTAAACTACGCTTTGTCATCGGTATTGCCAACGCTAGCGTAGTCCCATTTTATACTTTTGCGCACAATTTGTCAAACAATTTGCGCCACTATCAACATTAGCAAAACGCGTTCACTAATGATACAGCACAAAAACGTCCATAATCAGTATTGGCAATCTAGCAAAAGATATCAATTCTATTGGTACGCAATTTGCCCCAAGTGTCCAAATGTATTTTCAACCGATGCCATATTCTTGTGTCAACTCAGGCAAAATGTAACACACATGCAACCTATTTTTTTGTATCAACAACGCTATCAAAATAAGTCGAAAAAAGTATCCCCAAAAACAAAAAAAGCGACCACGTGGTCGCTTTTTTGTATGTAAATTGTCAAATTTTGTTACTAGATAACCCATTCACCATCACGGAATAGTGGCACAACTTTGCCGTCAAAACCAATACCGTCAATGTTGATGTCCTTTGTTCCCACCATAAAGTCAACGTGTTTGATACTGCTGTTCATACCACGTTCAGCAAGTTGTTCGTCTGTCAACGCATTACCATTTTTAACAGTTGTTGGGTAACTTTGACCAAACGCCAAGTGACAACTTGCATTTTCATCAAACAAAGTGTTAAAGAACAAAATTCCGCTTTCAGCAATTGGGGAGTTTTTGCCAATCAAAGCAATTTCGCCAAGGGACAAAACGCCTTCGTCAGCAGTCAAAAGACCCTTCAATGCCTCGTAACCAACTTCAGCGGTGTAGTCAACAACGCGACCATCTTTGAAAGTGATACTAAAGTTATCAATGATGTTACCATTGTTTACAAGTGGCAACGCGCTTACAACTGTACCATTGATCTTTTTGTTGTGTGGTGCAGTAAAGATTTCCTCAGTAGGCATGTTTGCAGTAAATGGAATGCCATCTTGACCCATTTCGCGTGCAGCAATCCATTCGTGCTCAATTGCAAGACCAACGTAGAGGTCGGTACCTTGAGCATTGTACATGTGGATTGTTTCAAAGTTGTGGCTTGTGAGGTATGCCGCACGGCGTGTCAAAACGTCAATGTGCTTGAACCACGCATCAGTTGGATCTTCTTGGTCAAGGCGCATGATGTGTCCAATTGCATCCCACATCTTGTCAACGGCTTCTTCGGCAGGGATACCAGGGAAAACTTGTTGCGCCCAAGCAGGTGTTGGGATGGAAACAAGTGTCCATCTAAGTAGGTTAGACATTGTTGCCTTGCGGAAGTTGATCATTGCTTTGCCACTTGCAAGTGCAGATTCCTTCAGTTTAACTGGGTCGCAACCCTTGTAGATGTTGGGGTCGCCTGCCTTGATGGAAATCAAGCAAACCTTTTGATCAATGAAGTATTGAGATTGGTCAATTGCCCATTGTGGCACTTCGCACAAAGATTCAACAGATTGGTTCAACATACCCATACGGGATACAATCTCGTCGCTCCATTGCATGATAACCTTCTTTGCGCCAAATTCGTATGCCTTTGCAACAATCAAATGTGCAAATTCTTGGCAAGCAACGTCACAACGAACAACAACAGTTTGTCCTGGTTGCATGTTTGCGCCAACGCGCACGGCAAGTTCAGCAAATTGTTCCATTTGTTTTTGATTTAACATAGTTTTGCTCCTTTTGTAGATGGTAACAATCTTTTCAACAAAATGCGCACACTTTCCACACGTTTCAAAGAAAAAACTGTTATCTATCGTATTTTTATGGCAATATTATATAAAAATAAAAGCGATAAGTCAATTGATTGCTTTGTTATTGGCTAAAATAAAGTTTATGCAATATATCCAATCATCGAAACAACAAAGTTAGTCAACTGCATCCGTATTCAATTGCTAAAGACAATTAAATGCTTTGTTGTTGACCAAAATAAAGTTTGCGCAAAATATCCAATTACCGAATTAACAAAGTTAGTCAACTGCATATGTATTCAATTGCTAAAGACAAGGATTATTCTTTTAACCGACTTGGCTTACTGTGACTATTCAATCCTACCAAACCGTAGGGGCGAGCTGTGCTCGTCCGTCAATTTATCACCAACCATCTTTCAAATGCCACTTCCATCCATTTCAAAATGTCAAATTATTTTTCCAATACGTATTGAATATTGCACTTGTTTGTGGTACAATGTATGCACAAAAATATCGTGTATCGCATTTTTGCCCTGCACGAACTAAATTACCTATCCTTTTGCAACAAACGTCAATTGCAAAACGTCATTTGGAGGATCATCACTATGCAAAATCCCATTGTAACAATCACAATGAACACAGGCAAACAAATCAAAGTGGAACTTTACCCACAAATTGCACCAAACACAGTTAACAACTTTATTTCATTGGTGCAAAAGGGCTTCTACAATGGACTTATCTTCCACCGTGTAATCCGTGGTTTCATGATCCAAGGTGGCTGTCCCCAAGGTCGTGGCACAGGCGGACCTGGCTACGGCATCCGTGGCGAGTTTTCTCAAAACGGTTTCAAAAACGACCTTTGTCACCACCGCGGAGTCATCTCCATGGCACGCGCACAAAACCCCAACAGCGCAGGCAGTCAATTCTTCATCATGCACCAAGATGCTCCACACCTTGATGGCGCCTATGCCGCTTTCGGCAAGGTTATCGAAGGCATGAATGTTGTTGACGATATCGCCGACGAGTACACAGACTTTACCGATCGTCCTTACGAAAAGCAAGTTATGCAAACTGTAACTGTGGAAACTTTCGGTATCAACTACCCAGAACCTACAAAAATGTAGCCACTTGGTAGTGCGTTTGAACTAGTCTACAAATGGGGGAGTGTTTTTGCGCTCCCCTTTTCCACCCCAAATTAGTTGCTCGTAGGGCCTATTCCATATCCGCCCGCATCCAACCACAAACTCAATACTACCACTCCGTAGGGGCGAGCTGTGCTCGTCCGCAAATTACCACTATCCCAATCAAACAGAAACAATTTCAATGTAGGGCGGATGCCCGTTCTCGCCGTCAAATTGTAGGGGAGGATTCCATATCCTCCCGCATATTACCGCCAATTATTTAACTAAACCGCAACAATCAACATCGTAGGGGAGGATACCATCCTCCCGCACCCCACAAAACCCACGCGACAAGTTTTGTGGCAAGTACCATTGTCGCACAAGGAGTAAACAATGCTTAACATCACACTAAACAACCAACAAATCCAAGTTCCCAAGGGCACTCGCTTGATGGATATCATCCAAGACGAAAACAAGCAATTTTTGGTAGCCAAGGTAAACAATCGCTTGCGCGAACTTACTTACGCGCTCACCTTCGATGCCACAGTCGAGCCCCTTTCCTATCTCAGTAGCGATGCCATCAAGGTATACGAAACCAGCCTTAGATACCTCATCTCCATGGCCTTCCGCAACTTGTATCCCGAGTTGCAACTAAAAATTTCCTACGGCATCTCTCGTTCCATTTTCCTTTCCTTGCCATCTCCACACAAGTTCGATAGCAAAATGGCGCGCGCCCTGCAGGAGGAAATGCAACGCTTGGTAGCGCTTGACATGCCTTTCGAGCGTTACACAATGACCAAGGAAGAGGCCTACGACTACCTTGTTGCCCACAACTATTCCGACAAGGCACAAGTATTGCAATACCGCCCCGACAAAATTTGCCACTTCTACAAGTGTGGCGAGTTTATCAACTACATGTACGGCTACATGGTGCCATCCACCGGCTACCTAAAGTTGTTCAAGGTGTTTGTGTATAGCAATGGTGTGATTGTCCAATACCCTCGTCACGAGGCCGGTGGCAAAATCCCCGTTTTCAACGACGAGCCAACTTTTGCGCGCGTTCTCAAAAACTCCTACGCTTGGGCAAGACGTTGCAAATCTCACTACGTTTTCGACATGAACAAGCACTTGGAAAACGACACCTACGTCGATTGCATCAACATGAACGAAACGCTCCACAACAACATGCTCCACGAGTTGGGCGAAAAAATCGAAAGCGACATCGAAAACATCCGCCTCATTTGCATTGCAGGCCCAAGCAGTTCCGGCAAAACAACCTTCTCCAACCGACTTCGCATCGAATTGATGTCCCGTGGCATCAATCCACTTCGCATTTCCTTGGATATGTACTACAAAAACCGCGATGATATCCCCCTTGACGAGTTTGGCGAAAAGGACTTCGAGCACATCGACGCGCTTGACGTGGAATTGTTCAACGAGCACATGACAGCGCTCATCGAAGGGGAGGAGGTGGAATTGCCCGTCTACAAGTTTGGCACAGGCCGTCTTGCCACAGGCGAAAAAATCCGCATCTCCAAGGATACCCCCATCATCATCGAAGGTATCCATGCCCTAAACGACCAACTTTCCCACGCAATCCCCAAACACCAAAAGTTCAAAATCTACATCGCGCCACAATTCCAAATCAACATCGACATGCACAACCCCATCAGTTTTACCGATATCCGCCTGCTTAGACGTATCGTTCGCGACCGCAAGTATCGCAATTCTTCTGCAGAGCGCACGCTTGAGATGTGGCCAAGTGTTCGCCGTGGCGAGTTCAAGTGGATCTACCCCTATCAAGAGGGTTGCAACTTTGTGTTCAACTCCGCGTTGACCTACGAACTTTGCGTAATGAAAAAGTACGCTTTGCCCGCTCTCCGCGAAGTGCAAAGTGATAGCCCACACTTCATCACCGCCAACCGCCTTATCAAATTTTTGAAGTACTTCTCCGATATGGACGACAAATGGGTACCATGCAACTCCCTGCTCCGCGAGTTCATCGGTGGCAGTTGCTTCGCCGAAGTGGATGAGTAGTGCAAAACTCAAAAATCGCGCACACGTGCTCACTTTTTGCGCAAAATTACCCATCAAACCAACAAAAAAAGACCACCAATTTTGGTGGTCTTTTGCCATTTTTCAACTATTCCTTTCCAATCAATGCCTTTAGTTTTTCCAAAACAAGCGGTGCTTTTACCAAATCCAAACACTCGTAGATTTGTTCTTTGCCATCCACAACCGCCTTGATGCCAACGGCACCTTTCATGTACTTGTTTGGCTTTTGTGGGTCTAGCAAATTGTCAACTTCCTTGATGTTTGCAATGTCCACAACTACGCGGTTTTTTGCGCCCACCCACAGGTTAAGTATCAATTGCTCGTCACGTTTTTCAATCACGTTGCGAGGCACAACAAACAGCATAAATCCTGCAAACAGTATGCCAATTGCATTTACGCCAATCAAAATGTATTGTATCCATTGGTAGTCCTTCACATCCCA
>JAFQSA010000002.1 GCA_017409765.1 Clostridia bacterium
AAGTTTGGCAACTGGGCACTATCAAAAAGAAAAATATAAGGGGAATAATTACCGCAACTAAGCACCAAATGATAAAATTGACGTTGCGCGACAAAAACATGTTTAGAGATTTTTTCTCCGCCTTTGTAAGCGGGGTGTAACAACCACTATCAATTTCTACAGTTGCTGTGGTTCCGTCGCTAAACGTTACTTCACAGGTCATACATAGTCTCCTTTTTTATGCCCTATTGCACAAAATGATTAGTTTGCGCACTAATTTTCTGCGAGTTTGTGACTGCAGTTGCGCGATTACAAGTTGTGTCCAAATTGGAACAATTTGAGAGAAAAAGTTACAATCGGGCTACTTAGTGAATAGTTAAATTAGTTTTGTTACAAAATTGCAATTTTACTCGTAGAAAACACGTTCGAGTGTTAGCCCTTTGGCGGGCATGGTTTTGATGGTACGCTTTTCGCCATCAAGCATGGCTTGTAGGTCGTCGATATCCTTTTTGCCACTACCAATTTGCACCAAAAGTCCCGCCATGATGCGCACTTGGTTGTACAAAAATGCATTGCCGTTTACAATCAGGTGGATTGTGCCGTCGTTGTTGTCTACAACATCGAAACTGTTGATTGTACGGATTGTGCCCTTTAGATTACTGCCAGTTTTTTGGAAGGATTTGAAGTCGTGTGTACCTTCTAACATTTTGGCCGCCAAAGCCATTTTGTAGACGTTAAGTGGGCGGTAAACTTGGGCATGGTTGACGTCTAATGTGGGTTTGCGAGTGGCGGAAACGTACAAGCGGTAGCAATAGGTTTTGGATGTGGCGGAAAAACGAGCGTCAAAGTCGTCATCCACCTTTTCCGCTTGCACCACGGCTACGGAACTTGGCAAACTGAGATTAACGCCCAAACAAAGTTTGTAGGGATTGACATCCTTTGGTGGGAAAAAGTGCGCCACTTGGCCCTTTGCATGCACGCCAACGTCCGTACGACCTGCGCCGTAGATGCGGATTGGTGGGCAATCAAAGTAGTTGCCGAGCGCCTTTTCTACCGTGTCCTGCACAGAAATGCCGTTTGTTTGGCTTTGCCATCCGCAAAAATCCGTGCCAAGGTATTCAATTGTGAGTTTGATTTTTGACATAGGAAAATGAATTAGTTTTGATTTGTTGGCGACGACGCCATTGAAAATATGTGCGGGAGGATGGTATCTTCCCCTACGCCCTCTCAGGCACTCGCGTGCCAGCTCCCCCAGAGTGGGAGCCATTTGATAAAATGGATATGACAAATCTTAGAAATGGCGATGGCACAAGAAATGGTTGATTAGCCATTAGGCGGTTTGATGGATAAAGCACAAGCAAGAACCACATTGTTACGAGGGATAATACTTGAAAAGTATTTGACCGAGGAAAATGTGGGAGATTGCGCAGTTGCTTTGCCGTCAAAAAGCAACCAGAGTTTGTGACAGAGCCATTAAAAATACATCCAAGGAAGAATTGGTTGCCAAGTTGCTTTCATTGCGTATACAACGATGATGCCACCAAACACGATAATGCAAACAAGGCTTGCTACCAAATCGCGCCAGGATAGTTTCATCACGCGCATTTGGGTGCGGTTGGTTGCGCCTTCGTAGCAACGACTGTTCATTGCGTTGGCAAGTTCTTCCGCACGGCGGAAACCACCTACCAAAAGTGGAATCAAGATGGGGACAAACGCCTTTGCACGTTGGAAAAGGTTGCCTGTGTCGAAATCGGCACCACGTGCTTTTTGGGCGCGGATGATGCGGTCCGTTTCGTCGATAAGACTTGGGATAAAGGACAACGTTAGGCTCATAATGAGAGCCAAATCGTGAACGGGGAATTTGATAACCTTGAGGGGCGCTAAAAGGCGCTCGATGGCGTGTGTGAGGTCCACAGGAGTTGTTGTGAGAGTCAACACGCTTGAGCCAATCACAAGGTAAACAAGGCGCAAAAGCATCTTGCTTGCGTAAATTAGACCTTCGTCCGTGATGGTAAAAATCCACCAAGAAACAAGCACGTTGCCACTTTTTGTGAAGAAGATGTTGAGCATTGCCGTCAAGATGAGCAACACAACGATGCCTTTGACGGACTTGAGGATGGACTTGAGGGGTACTTTTGATGCAAGGATAACAACCATCAAAAATACTGTTACCAATGCAAAGCCAACGTAGCTTTGAACAAAGAAAATGCCCACCATAAACAACAAGCACAGCACCAACTTGATGCGCGCATCCATGTTGTGCACAAAGGAATTTTTGGGGTAGTATTGACCGAAGGTAACGTCTCTAAACATTGCTACCTCCTTTCAATTGACACAACGCATCAAAAATTTGGTCTACTGTGATGCAGTCATCTGGCAAAACAATGCCTTGTTTTTCCAACGCGTTGGTAAATTGTGCCATTTGGGGGATTTCCAAATTCATGGAAACAATTTGGTCTTCCAGTTTGAAAAGTTGACGTGGAGGAAGGTCGTAGACAACACCACCATCGCGAAAAACGATCACGCGGTCTGCATTTTCGTACACTTCGTTCATATCGTGGGATACCATCACAACGGTGATGTCGTTTTGTTTGTTGATGGATTTTACCAAGGAAAGAATTTCGCGCTTGCCTTGGGGATCGAGGCCTGCGGTGGGCTCGTCCAATACCAAAATTTGTGGCTTCATCGCGAGAACGCCTGCAAGAGCGACACGGCGTTTTTCGCCACCGGAAAGGTCGAATGGGGATTTGGACTTGATTTGTTCGAAATCCAAACCAACGGTTTCCAGAGCATTTTTGGCAAGTTTGTAGGCATCTTCCCTTGCAACACCAAAGTTGCGTGGGCCAAATGCAACGTCCTCCAAAACGGTGTCGGCAAAGAGTTGGTACTCGGGGTATTGGAACACCATACCAACGCTACCGCGCAATTTTTTGAGGTCAAGTTTTTTGTCGGCAAGGTTCAGGCCTGCAACGAACAAATCGCCACTTTGATGGCGCACAAGGGCATTGAGATGTTGAACGAAGGTTGTTTTGCCACTACCTGTGTGGCCAACGATGGCAACAAACTCGCCTTTGTTGATGGAAAGACTTATGTCCTTTAGGGCGTGTTTTTCAAAGGGACTTTTGGGGTTGTAGACGAAGTTGAGGTTGTTTGCATAGATTGCAACCTTTTCGTCAATTTGAGGTGCTACTACTGGAGATTTTGACATACTGCACCTCCCAAGATTTTGGCATCGGTTGTTGTGTCGTCCACATCGAAACCGGCATTTTTGAGTTTTTGAGCAAGTTCCACCGTGCGTGGGGCTTTGAGGCCAACTTCATCCAAAAGTTTGCTGTTGGCAAAGATTTGCATTGGAGTGCCTTGGTCAACAATGTGGCCACCACTCATAACAAAAACGTGGTCGCAATCCAACACTTCTTCCATAAAGTGGGTAATCAAGACTACCGTCATGCCTTGTTTGTTGAGCTGGTGAGCAACTTCGAGTACTTCCTTGCGACCTTGTGGGTCGAGCATGGCTGTGGACTCGTCCAAAACAAGCACTTGTGGTTGGATTGCAAGCGCACCGGCAATGGCAATGCGTTGTTTTTGTCCGCCGGACAGTTTGTGTGGAGTGCGTTTTGCAAACTCCAACATGCCAACTTGTTCAAGCGCCTTGTGTACGCGCTCGACAATTTCCTTTTGGGGAATACCCAAGTTTTCTGGACCGAAGGCAACGTCCTCTTCCACGATGCTTGCAACCATTTGGTTGTCGGGATTTTGGAATACCATTCCCACTTGTTTGCGGATTTCGAAGATGTTTGCTTTATTGGCGGTATCTAGGCCAAAAACCTCCACTTTGCCCATGGCTGGCAACAGAATGCCGTTTAGGTGCTTGGCAAGGGTGGATTTGCCACAACCGTTGTGTCCAACAAGCGCGACAAAAGAGCCTTGGTAAATATCCAGGTCAATTCCCTCAATACCAATGGCTTTGCCTACTGTGCCATCCTCGTTGTACACCTTGTAGTAGTGGGTGGCACCTTGCACGCTGATTGCTATTTGCTTTTGATTGTTGATATTACTCATTTACTTTTCCTTTCGCAAAAACATGCGAACACAGTTATACAAATATATTATACTAAAAAAACAGTGGTTTGGCAATTGTTATAAACAAATATAGTGACGGATGGGCAAAAATACCGCCCCATTGTGTGTGAAAATTTGCCAATTGACAAGTTTTGGATAGGTTTTGCAAGCAAAATGCAATTGCGAGTGTCGAAAAGTGTGTTGTTTTGTCAAATGGAACATCGCACCGCTGTTTTTGTTTGACAAAAAGTTGGGTTTGTTATACAATGGTAGCGTAAAAGACAGCCAGACGGTTGCGTGGGAATATTCTCACGAGGAAAGTCCGAGCACCACAGAGCAAGAGTGCAGGATAACGTCCTGTGAAGGCGACTTTAAGGAAAGTGCAACAGAAATATACCGCAACGCAAGTTGTAAGGGTGGAAATGCGGGGTAAGAGCCCACACACGTTTTGGTGACAACGCGTGCATGTAAACCCCACTCGGTGCAAGAAATGAGATCAAATGCCTGCTCGGCATCTCGACATACTCGCTAGAGCCCTTCGGTAACGATTGGCGTAGAAAGATAACCGTCCAAGACAGAACTCGGCTTACAGACTGAACTTTTACGATAAAATATGAGACCTTTCGGGTAGTACCCAAAAGGTCTCTTTTTTTGTTTAGAGAAATAAAAACGGGAGGATAATATCCTCCCCTACAATGTTAGGCGTTAAAGTTTATCACTTGGTGAAATGACATGGTACACGCTGATAATCGTATACGGACGAGCACAGCTCGCCCCTACGAAATTGTTTGATAAAGTTTGTCACAACGATTAGATTTGTCGATAAGTTACTCTGCTGGAACATAAAATGTTTGTTTTGGGCCAGTATCGCGGAGCAATGTGAGTGGATTACGGAATTTTGTGAGGTACAAAAATGTGCAGTACAAATCGCCAACACATCCACCAACGTGCATACCCCAGAGAAGCGCACACCAAAGGACATCGATTGGTTCCGTCATCAAAAATGGCAAAACTGTAAAGATGGGCAAAAATACCAAAAATGGCGCAAGCAATGCGCACAGTGCTGTTTTGCGATAGACGTAGATGTTGGGTACGCCACAGTAGGCAACGGCGAGCGTTAGGCCAAAGGTGAGTTTTTGTTTTGTCATTGCTTTGTAAACTACACCATGGGTGAGCTCGTGCAAGATTACGTAGGCAATCATTGCTCCAATAAAGACGAAATTGTGCCAGTAGGAAGCACCATCGCCAATGAGTTTATCCATCCAGTTGTTTGCCGTTAGCCCCAAACAAAGCCAAGCCACAACAACTGCGCCAACAGTTACCAAGCCAGACACCAATGTGAACAAAAACATTATCCTTTTGTCCGACTTGGCGTCGATGGTTTTTGCTTCCACATAGCCTTGAGGAAGTTCGAGTTCGTAGTTTTTCATAGAGGTTTTCTCCGTTAGTTTATCTTTAACCTTTTACAAACGAGCACAGTTTGCCATTACTCTTGGGACAAAAATTCGTCGGCGGGGATGTCGTCGGCAAACATTTGAGTTTTGAGAATTTTGTAGTCGCCTGTGAGGTTGTTTTGCGCCATTAGATGCAACACAAGGCGGTCGGGGCGCAAGTTGGAGTTGCCACAAGCAAGCACCACTTTGGCGGAATTTTCGTCAATCTTTTCCGCAGAGAAAATGCGACTTGAAACGTCTTTGGACACTTCAACGCGCTTTTCGGTATAGGTTATGGTGTAGTTTGGTGCAAGAATTTGCTCGATGACGTTGCCAATGCCGTTGGCCGTGAGGATGTACTCGGCACGATTCAAAGTAGCGGCAAGGTTGACCTTTTTTTCGAAAAGAGCGACAAAGGACATACCTTTGGGGCAGTTGGCATTTAGTTTGGCAAGGATGTCATCTTGCATTTCCGCTTTGGCGGAAACGTACTCGGCAACACTTTCGATACCCAAAGAAATGGGTGCGGAAAAGCCAAGTTCCATGTGGGGGTTGAAACCCTTGGAGTACTCTACATCCACCTTGGCGCGACGGAAAATGTAGGTTACAGCGCGCAAAGTGTCTACGTGAGCAACAAGGGAGGAGTTTTCGGTTTTGGTAAATTTGAGAATTAGCATTGTTTGTTCCTTGAGAAAATTGCACTACTAAAAGTAGGCAAAAATAGTTAGAAAATAAGCAAAAATTGAGGACACGTGTTAGTTTTTCACGTTGCCGTGGGCATCTTTGCAGTAGCCCTTGGCGTTCAAGCCACAGCCGTTGCATTGCTTGTTGCAAGTGGGGGTTGTGATGGCTGACATGGCCTTTTTGTACTCGTTTTGCAAAAACTTTTTGGTTACACCAATATCGATGTTATCCCAAGGCAAAGTTTCTTCGAGGTCGTAGGCGCCAACAATTTTGGCGATGTCTACACCACACTCTTCAAAGGCCTTTTGGTAGTGTTCCCACTTGAACATGTCACTCCAAGCGTCAAAGCGAGCGCCATTTTGGTAGGCTTTGTACAAGGCATCGGCAACCGTTCTGCCACCGCGTGCGAGAATTGCTTCCAAAAGCGATCCATCGTAGTCGTTGTAGGAGAAGTTGATGCCCTTTTTGCGAAGGTTTTCCGCAAGGTAGCGTTGCTTTTGCTCGATACTTTGGCGATCGGCAAAGGCGCACCATTGGAAAGGAGTGAAAGGCTTGGGAATAAACGTTGAGCAGGATACGGAAATGCGCAAGTCCTTGCCTGTCTTTTTTATCCATTTGTAAAGGGATTTGATTTTGCAAGCAAGGTTGTAGATTCCTTCCACGTCCTCCATTGTTTCGGTGGGGAGTCCCAACATAAAGTACAATTTTACTGACGTGTAGCCTTGGTTGAAGGCATCCGTCAAGGCGGACATGATGTTTTCCTCGGTGATGTTTTTGTTGATGACGTCACGAAGGCGTTGTGTGCCTGCCTCGGGTGCGAAAGTTAGGCTACTTTTGCGGTTGCCCATGGCCATGTCGCCCTTGAAACTATCCAGGCGCAAACTGGGCAAATTGAGTTGAACGTTGTGCTCCTTGGCATAGGGCAAAAGTTTTTCCAAAAGGGGCATAAGTCCGCTGTAGTCGCTTGTGGAAAGACTGGTTAGGGAAAGTTCGTCGTAGCCGGTGCTTTCCAAAAGATTTTTACACAGTTCGAATGCACAATCGGCAGAGCGCTCGCGCACAGGACGGTAGATAAAGCCTGCTTGGCAAAATCTGCAACCGTTGGCGCATCCGCGGAAAAGTTCGGCAACGGCACGGTTATGTACAAGTTCGATGTTGGGAACAAGTTGCACTTGTGGGGTAAACATTTGGTCAAGGTTCTCCTCGATGTTCCACCACACCTTTTTGCTTGGAGCAGTTACAACTTTGTCGCCATCGTACACCGCATCGTGCAAACTTGGAACGTAGATACACTCGTAATTTTCATCCACGTGTCTAAGAAATTCGTTCTTGGACATGGTGTTTTTCAATTTTTTGTAGTCGGTGATGATTTGCTCCCAAGGGGTTTCGCCTTCGCCAACGAACACAAAGTCGAAGTACTTGTACATTGGCTCCAAATTGACGGAGCAAGGGCCACCAGCAACGATAAATGGGAAGTTTTCGCCACGCTCGGCGGTGGTCACGGGGATGCCGGCAAGTTCCAACATGTAGAAGATATTGGAGTAGCACATTTCGTATTGAATGGAAAAGCCAACAAAGTCGAAGTTTGCCAATGGTGTTTGTGTTTCCAAACTGGCAAGGGGCAAGTTGTTGTCCTTGAGGTACTTTTCGTAGTCGGCAAAGGGTGTGTAGCAACGCTCGCACACTACACCATCAAGGCTGTTGAAAAGGTAGTACAAAATGCGCACGCCCAAATTGGACATGCCCACTTCGTAGCTATCGGCAACGCACATGCAAAAGCGTACGTCTGCCGGTTTGTTGATATTTGGAGTGTTGAATTCTCCGCCAAAGTAACGATATGGTTTTTGGACGGAATCGGTTAGTTTTGTCAAAATTTACCTCGTGTAAATATTATTGGTATTAGAGAGCCATTGTGGCCATCAAAGTGCCGATAAGGTTGAGTTCTTCGCCTTGGACGATGTCGAAAACAATACCGTGTGGCGCGAAAATTTCGTGGAGATACTTTTGGAAGTTTTCGCGGAAGGTGGGCAATTTGTTGAATGTTGTGCCTTCGGCAACGATAGCAACGGGTACGGTTGTATCTTGGCAGGACATAATGACTGCACTTGCGTTCAAGATTGCGCCCATCTTTGCCGAACGGTCGATAAGATTCAAGCAAATTTCGCGTGCCTTTTGGCGGTCGGCATCACATTGGAAGATGTTGTATACAAAGTTTTGCTCGCCATTTAGGAAAGCGGAGATATCCTTGAGTTGGAAATCCGCAAGGTTGATGGAGCGCTCGAACAACATTTCCTCCGTGCCAAACTTGAATGCTTGGTAGATGATATCAGCAAGGTACTTGCCGGAGGACATCTTTTCGAAGTGTTGTTTTCCAGGGTCGGCTGTGGAGTTGGCAACGATTTTGTCGAAGTCGCCTTGGGTAAAGCAGGAGCAACCGCCCATTTCGGTATTGATGAGCATTTTGCCTTGAGGAAGCCCTGCCACTTTGGTGATGTTTTGGGTATCCTCGATGTAGCAAAGGTTTGTGCCTGTGCCGAAGATGTAGCCTACGTAGGCGGAGTATTGCTTGTTGGAAATTGCCATGCCACCAAGCAACGTTGCAACGGTGTCGTTCAAAATGACAATTTTGCGATCCGTTGGGCTATGACGTTTGATTGCGGACAAAGTTTCCGCGCCGACAAATGTGCCGACAACTTCGGGCGCTTTGACTTCCTTGCTAAATGCGCACGCTTTGCCATCCATGTTGGGTTGCATATCTACTTGGTAGGAAAAGCAAAAACCAACGTCGGTGCAATCATCCAAAAGGTAGGCAACGTTTTGTGCAATTTTGTCGTAGAATTGTTGTTTTGTAAGAAGTTCGTCGGAGGCGGGCATTTTTGTTTTTTGCAAGTTTTGCAAAACTACGTTGCCCTTTTCGTCGAAGTAGCCAACGGCGGAACGGAAGTTTGTGCCACCGGCATCAATCAACAAGCGCTTGCCCGATTTGATTTTGTCACGGCCGATGTTTTGCAAGTATGTAGGAATCATTGGGATGGTTGAGTTGTTACTGCGCAAGCCATTTTGCATTTCCGCCATGGCCAAAGATACCATCTTGGCAACATCGATATTGTTGGTTGATTGGTTGTGTTTTTGCAAAAATTGTTCTACCATGATTTTTCCCCTCGTGGTTTATTTTGTGTTTGTGATAGTTTTGTAGGTGTTAATTACAAGTTTTGTAGCCGTTAATGACGAGTTTTGTGTTAGTTGAGCAAGTCCTTGATGGATACAACTTGCACAAGCCCTTGGCTAACAAGTTCGTCAACACGCTTTTCGCGCATGATATCTTGGTCGGTTGGATCGTCACTTTTGACGTAGACATTGCACTTGACGAGTTTGGAAGAATACCTGCCACCGCCTGCAACAATGGTCTTGACAACTTGGTAAAGGGTGTCTGTTCCGCCCACTTCCAATGAGCGCGCAAGGCAAAAAACTTTGTCCTTGTAGACATTTGAGGTCTTTTTGACAGTTTTGGCGTACTCTTTGATTTTTTCCACGGCAACTTGAGTGAGGTGTTTTTTGGAGAGTTGGCCATCCAAACTGACAGGTCGAGTTAGTTCGAAATTGACGTTGGAGCCAATGCGAACGTGGTACTTTTTGAGCAGTTCGTCAACGGTAAGCCCACTATCTGCCACAAGGTACTTCAAAGTGAGCATGGACATCAAAGCATCCTCTTCGGAGTTGTGTTCCTCGAACGTTACACCAATGACGTTGGCAATTTTGGATAGCGCCTTGACTTCCTTTTCGCCTTTGTACAGTTTGTACAACAGTTGGGAACAAATGAAGTTGAAATCCAAACTGGGCAAGTTGTAGCGCTTGCAGGTTGCATTGAGCATGCGAACGTCGGCATCTACCGCGTGTCCCAAAACTACGTAGTTGGGGTTGGTTAGTAGCGCCTTGATTTTGCCATACACTTGGGAAAAGTCGGGGGAAGAATCCAGTAACTTTTTGTCCAAATGCAAATCGATACCCACGTTTTTGCGAGTGCCGTTGAGATTGTACTTGGTTTTGGGATTGATCCAAATGTTTTCGCGACTGATGATATTAAATTGTTCGTCGGCAATAACAACGCCAATACTGCAAATACTTGACAGTTTGTAGCCGTTTGCCGCTTCGATATCAAATGCTAAGTAGTTCATGATGTGTCCTTATTTATCCATTGTATATTTTACCAAATTTGAATATATAATGCAACAGTTTTGGGGAAAATGTAAACAAAAGAAAAGAGAGCGCGCAAAACGATTGCGAAACTCTCGTTGGATTGAATGTTATTTTGGGCTATTTAATTGTGTTGAATGCAACAAAAATTGATTGATTAGGTTGAGGAAAATTACAAATGACGATTGCATAAATAAGCAACAAGAATGCTTGGAAATATGCAAGAATGTGGACTAGATTTTCCTTTGAAACGCGTTGTAAATTTTAGCGATAAGTGTGCGAATTTTCGCAAAAAATGCGCAAAAAAATGCAGTAAATTGCGTGCGAAATACTGCAAATTTGCGTAAAAAACGCGGACACGTGGTCATTTTTTGATACTTGTAGCAAACTTGAAGTTGCCGTTGCGACCTTTTGCCAAAAGGTACTTGGTTGGGGCAAAAACCACCACCTTGCGCTTGGATTTGCGGATTTGAAAACGGATTGCTACAATCAGTTGCCAACTGCCTACGGCAATCAAAAACAACGCAAAAGCAATGCGCAAAATTTTGTTTTGGGAGTCGCTTGCAAACAATGCTCCCACTACCGCAAACACCACTGCGGGGATGACAATGTACAAGATATTTTTGGGTTTGACAAGTCCTTTTTTGAAGTGCAATGCCAATGCGACCAAGCACATCGGCAAAAAACTGATGAGATTGATGCCCTGGATGGTTTTTTGTTCCAAATCCAAAAAGGAAAGCAATGGCACTAGCACGGTGCCACCGCCCATGCCCATACCGCCAATAATGCCGGCCAAAAATCCAAATAGAATTAGTAGAAAAATGTTCATAGTACCTCAAAATTTTGATTCACGTGTGTGTTGTTTCGGTTTGTGGATATGTGCGGACAGCCGAGGACGTCTGTCCCTACGATGGAATCGTTGCAGGTTAGCAAGGCTAATGGTAATATTCGGGCGGATATGGAATCCACCCTACGGTGTTGCAACCATCTTGTTTGTGTGGTTTGATAAATCAGTTGGTGAGATTCGGGAGGATGGTATCCTCCCCTACACCCTCTCCGTCACGCTATCGCATGCTATTCGGCCCCGGTCGCAATCATAGATTGCTCCCCGCTTTGGCTACAAACAGTCCATTGGACTGTTTGCTTAACGCGTCGCGCCCAGAGTGAGAGGCTTTTACAAAGTTGTTGGTTAATATATTGCGCCCTACGGTAGAATTATCACAGGCAAAATAGCAAGTGTAGTAATATTCGGGCGGATATGGAATCCGCTCATACGGCAAATGATTTTCGATGGACAAGGTGGTAGATAATTTGCGGACGAATACAATAGCCCTACGGTTTTGCATGCGTTTTGCATACGATACTCTACGCATTTTGCACAGAGTGGGGAATTTTTTTGCAGAGTTATACTGTTAGAAAGTTGCCATAGTTTGCGATTAGCCAAACTAAAATAGCATTTTGATACCGCCAAGTATCAACACTACAGAAAAGATAATCTTGATTACGTCACTTTTGAGCTTGGAAAGGAGCGATGCTCCCACTACGCCACCAAGCACTACACCAATCGTTGCCCACAACGTTGGTTCCCAATCCACAACGCCCTTGAATAGGTACACCACGGCGGACACAATCGTTAGCGGTAAAATGATGAGTAATGCCGTTGCTTGAGCGTTTTTTTGTGGCAATGCCATGACAGTTAGCAAAATGGAAACTACCAGCACTCCGCCTCCGCCACCCAAAAAGCCGTTGATAAATCCTGCCAAGGCGCCAAAGATGACCAAAATCCATTTGTTTTTTGCTGTTAGTTGCACAAAAATTCCTCCAAGGCCATGTATAAATGTAGCGCGCATGCGAAAATTTAGAAAAATCTTTTTTATTTATAATAATATATGGCCCAATTTGATTGATTTTTTTTTTAGTTTGTACTAAAATATTGACATGTATGCGCCCTGGCGCAAACAATATTAGTAAAAAGGTATTAGGTTATGAGTAAAAACACAAAAACAGTAAAAAATCCCGCTACTTGGGATAAAAGAGCAATTTGGATTACTGCCGTAGTTGTTGCCGTAGTTGTTATTGCGATTATTATTGTTGCATCCATCTTTGGTAACACAACAATCAATCCTGACAATGATGGCTCCAATAGTGGCGGCTCCTCCTCTCTTACAATTTCTAACGGTGACTTTTTGTATACACAGTCGGAAAGCACAAGTCTTCCTTACGAAGCACAAGACTGGGTTAAAAAGACATACAATGACGGCAAAACTTTTGGCGACATCGAAGATGAACAAAAGGTTGTTATGGGTATCGTTAACACAAACGAATCTGTTTGGGCAGACGTTGAATCCGCACTTGCAGCAAAGGGTATTGACGTATCCAACCCACTTACACACTCCGAAAAGGGCGTTATCGACCAAGTTGCTGTAGAAGAAGACGAAGTTGATATTGCAAACGTTTACATGATTGCTACAAAGGAAGCAACAAATGCAAGCATTTTGTCCAACTCCTTTAGCATCCCATCCTTGACATCTGTAAAGATTACAGTTTGGATGAACGCAGAACAACTTGGCGCTGGTTCCATCGCATCCGCAATGGTTCAAAGAAGTTCCTCCACTATTTCTTCCGAAAAGAACGGCAACACACAATACTGGTTTGCATACGATCTTGAAATTGAAAAGGAAGTAACAAGCGGAACAAACGGCTGGCAAAAGGTTGAGTTCTTTGTGTTCAACCGTTCCTCCAACTCCACTTCCGTTAGACTTAACGTTGGTATTGGTAACGTTTACGGTAACGTTGCATCCTCTGGTGTGTTGTTTATTGACGACATCCAATACGAAACAGTTACAGCAAACGAATACCGCAAGCACTTTGATGCTACAAATAACCTCAGCTACATCATCGAGGCTAAGGATCAAAAAGACTCCGTAGTTACAAACTACAATTGGTCCAATGCAAGCGAACTTAAGGTTGGCACAAAGACTGGTGTTGCTGCTTACTTGGATACAGATGCTGCAAAGGTTAAAGGCGAAGTTTACTCCCCATTTGTTAGCACCGATAAGTTTGCTCTTTACCAAGTAAATAGCACAGGCAAGTTGACACAAAACATTTCCTTGACAGGTGCTGACGGCGAAGACAACTACTTGCACCTCTACTTCTGGATGAGAGTTGTTGAACAAGATCAATATCCACAAGCATCCATTGCTGATATCACACTTCGCGACACAAGCGCTCCTGCTGACAAGAGCCTTTCCAAGTTGGCTAACATTGCTGCAGTAAAGGACATCACAGAAGATAACAACTGTGGTTGGAAGCAATACCACATCTACGTTAAACCTGACCAAGACGTTACTGATGCTGAAGTTGCTGTTACAATCGAATGGGCAAATACAGGTCTTGCTCATAATGGTCAAATGTTCGTAAGCGAACTTATGTGCGAGATTATCTCCGACACAGACTACGCTAGCGCAACGTCCAACGCCACAACAAACATCAAGGCGGATATGTCCAAGACACACGCTAACACAGGCGTTACAAACGGCACATTTGGCTACCTTGAAGATACAAACAAAACACAACCAGAAAACTGGACTCCTGTGTTTGCTGGCTCCAACGACATCTACCAAGATGGTAAAGGCGACGAAGCAATCAACGGCGTTGTTACAGGCAAAGATGCAATCGACAACAAGATTATGAAAGTTGGCGCACCATCCTTTGACGATGCTTACGGTTACTACCTTGCAGTTACAAACAAGCAAGCAACCGCTCAAGGTTTCTTGTCTCAAAGCATTTCCCTTTCTGCTAAGTCCGTTTACAGAGTTTCCGTACTTGCAAAGGTAGAAGGCAATGCTAACCCATACATCTACCTTGTTAACAAGGCTCTTGCTCAAGCTGAAGAAGGCACTCGCGCAGATGCTATCATCGGTAAGTTTGAATCTGTTGCTACAAACAGCGACATGGACAAACTCTTGATGCAACCTGTTCAAGAAGGTAACGGTTGGGTAAGATACTACTTTATCGTTGAAACTGCTGATGCAGGCGTTACAGTTAACGTTGCATTGTTCAACGGCTCCATTGATGGCACAACACTTGCTACTGGCACAGTTTACTACGATCAAGTTACTGTTGAACAACTTGGTAGTTACACTATCGGCGAAGATACCGAAAACGAAGATGCTACACTTTACCAAGTTAAGTACTCCGCTAAATCCGGTTCCGGTTACGCTGATTTGTTTGAAACACACTTTGCTAACGTTGATGGCAAAACAGCAACAATGAACTCAATTGAGTTCAACTTTGATAACGCACGAGTTGTACGTTTGGCTGACGCTGAAAAGTGGGAAGAAATGCGTACAATCCCTGAAGAGGAAGAAGAAGTTGAAGAAGACGATGATCACGATCACGATCACGACCATGATCACAGCGAATTTAACTGGGGCTTGTTCTGGTCCGCACTCTCCGCTTCTATTCTTGTAGTTGGTCTTGGTGCAGCGATCATTGCTAAACTCTTGAGAAAAAAGAGATAATCTACAAGTAGTAAATTAACCAAATACTTGAAATAAAAAGGGCTGTCCGATTGGACAGTCCTTTTTTGTTATGAATAGATGACTTAGTTGCAAAGCTTGACCTTGCTTGAAATAATGGGCGGTTATATTGTTGCGGGAGGGGCAACCCCTCCCCTACAATTTTGCAAACACAATTTGATGGTATTGGATAAATTTCAAGATTTGCAAAGCAAGCGAATTGCATTTGCAAGATAGGTTGGTTACTTCGCATAAAACACGTTGATAGTTGTGTTTGATATCAAACTAAGTATTGAAATATTTGTTTGTTTACATAAAAACGCCCCAAAGTTTGATACTTTTGGGGTGTTTTTGATTGCTATTTTTTATCTTCGGTTATGTTGAATTCTTCCAAAATTTCCACCTTTTGATTGCAGAATTTTAGAGCATTGGATTGGATGTTTTGCATTAGTTGATGTTTAGCAGTTTGCACACTTCGGCAAGCACTTGTTTGGAGCCTTTGGCGCTTGTGTCCAATGTCAAATTTGCGTACTTGGCGTAAAGTGGGGTGCGCTCGGCAATCCTGTGGGCAAGTTGTTGCTCAGTTAGATTGTCAAACAGCGGACGAGTGTGGCCGTTTAGACGTTTGTGGGCGGATTTGGCATCCACCTTGAGCCACAAAACTGTTGCATTTTGGCAAAGTTGTGGGAAATCGGGGGACAACACGCTACCGCCACCGCAAGAGATAACACAGTCGTCCTTTTGGGAAAGGTCGAGTATCACGTGGCTTTCCAACGCGCGGAAGTGACTTTCGCCCTGCTCGGCAAAAATTTGGGCAATGGTTGTGCCTGCTTGCGTTTCGATGAGTTTGTCGATATCCAACAAGGGTATATTCAGTTTGTGGGAAAGGTGTTTTGCAACGGTGCTTTTGTAGCTGGTAGCAAAACCGATGATAACAAGTTTCATAGTGGGTTTGATAGAAATAGAATACGTTTTGTGTGTTGTTTAGAGATTGTCCATTATAAACTACAACGTTGTGTGGTTGTTTACAAGAAACTCCACGGCATCGAAGTAGCCTTGGATACCTCGACCAACAAAGTTTGCAACGCACACGTCTGCAAGCACGTCAGTATGGCGGAAGGTTTCGCGCGCATAGATGTTGGACATGTGCACTTCGACAACGGGGATACCAATGCACTCGATGCAATCGCGAAGGGCATAACTGTAGTGAGAGTAGGCGCCGGCATTGAGCACAACGGCATCGCAATCCGTTTGTTGAAGGATGTTGACAAGTTCGCCTTCGATGTTGCTTTGGGCACAAACTACCTCCGCGCCAAGGGTTTGGGCAAATTGTTGCACCTTTTGCTCCAATGTGGCAAGGGTGTCGCTACCGTACAAAGATGGGTCGCGTTTGCCGAGCATGTTCATATTTACGCCGTTGAGAAGTAGAATTTTCATGATGAGTGTCCTTTTGAAATTGGAAATTTGATAGATGTTTGCCCATATAGGACAAGCGATGATAACTAAATTTTGTTTGTTTGCGCTGATAACGTTACTTCAATTTGGCAACGATATTGTTTTATTTGACAACGATATTGTTTGTCGCGTTACGAATGTGCGTTCAAATGCGTTACAACAAATTTTCCTTTGTGAGGAAATCGCTAAATTGTTGATAGTCCTGTTGAATGGGAGTGTTTGTCCACAGGGCAAAGGACTTTGTGCCTTGGTGGTAGAGCATTTGCAAGCCGTCCACAACTTTGGTACCGCGTTCGTTTGCCTTGTTGCGAAGTCCGCTTGCGCCGTTGTAGGCGGAGATAAACACAAATTGGCAACTGGTTGGAAGGGGCAAGTTTTGCTCAAAATCGCACTCGGGCACGAAGGTCAAAATGCCATAGGGATGGGGGATATCGGTGGACAAATTGTACTTTTTTGCGAGGACGTGTGCTTTTTCCGCTGTGCGGTTGACAACTTGCATTGGGCATTTGCCTGCTAGTTCCACAATTGTTGCCTCAGCACCGCCACCTGCGCCAACAATCCAAAGGGGCTTGTTATTTACGTCGATACCGTTAGTCAAAAGCGCTTGTGTTACACCAAAACCATCGGTGGACGTGGGCTCAAAGCCTTTGCCAACTGTGTTGACGGAAGGAATGCTTGCACCAAGCAAGTTTGCTACACGATTTTTGAAGGGTAGCGTGATATTTGCGCCATCGTAGGCGGAAATTGTTTTGAGTAGGTCTTCGTCGGAGATATCGACAGGGAGATTTACTGCATCGTAACTGCAACAAACGTTGGCATTTTTTGCCAAAATTGTGTGCAAAATTGGGGATTTGCTTTGCGAAACGTTACTGCCAATGACGCAAAACTTTTTGGGACAAATTCCAACTGCATCCAAAAAGTTGGGGAAGGATACTTCCACTGGGAAACTATCTACACTACCGCCACCGCAAGCAATGGACAAAACGCATGCGCACATGGCCATACGATGGTCGCCGAAAACATGGAAATGGGGTTTGGTTGGCAATTTGCCGTTGGAAACAATTGTGAGGTTTGTGCCATCGAAGGTGGCAGTTTGACCGCAAACGCGCGCCATATCGATGATGGCATCAATGCGGTTACACTCCTTGTGCATTAGTTCGGCAACACATTGGAATGTGTGCGTACCTTGGGTTGCAAGCGCCAAAACAGACAAAATGGGTATTTCGTCGATGGCGTTGACAACATCCGTTGAAGTGGCAAACAAGGGGCTGATTGCACCCTTTTCTACGCGGATATCCGCAACCAATTCGCCAAAGGACGTGCGGACGTTTTCTACGAAAATTTGTGCGCCAGAGCGCTTTGAAACCGTCAAAAATCCAACACGTCCCTCGTTAATTCCCACGTTTGGCAAAGTTACGCTTTGGTTTGTGAGTAGCGCCAACGCAATCAAAAAACTTGCAGAGGACATGTCGTTGGGGATGGTTACGTCCATTGGTTTTGGAGTGGACTTTGTGACAGTACAGTTGGCAACGTTTACACCGCAAGTGGAAAGCATTGTTTCCGTGTGGGTGCGCGTGGCAATGGGCTCGACATACTGCGTTGCGCCCTCGGCAAAAAGTCCAGCAAGTAGCACGGCGCTTTTGACTTGGGCGGAGTTGACTTTGGCTGTTAGTCGCTTGCCAACAAGTTTGGATGGGTGGATGGTAAATAACTGTCCATCTTGGGTGGTAAAGCGCGCGCCAAGCTCAGTTAGGGGTTCCATTACCCTTTTCATGGGGCGCTTGGTTAGGCTTTGGTCGCCAATAAAGGTGGCTGTTATGCCAAGGCCAGCAACAACTCCTGCAAGCAAACGGGCCGTTGTACCGCTGTTTTGACAATCTAGCATAACGTTGTCGTTGGGGGTGCTGATGGGCGTGACTGTTGCAGTTGTGCCATCAATTTCGATTTGAGCGCCCAAAGTGCGGAGGCATTTTGCCGTTGCCAAGACGTCATCGCAAAGGGCAACGTTACGGATTGTGCTTTTGCCACTTGCAATGGCAGAGATAATGAGAGCTCTGTGCGTAAGGGACTTATCGCCATAGCAAACGGATGGATTGATATTGAATTGTAAATTGAAGTTTAGCATAGGCGAAAAGTGTGTTAAATTGAAATGTTCTTTATACGACAACCCCTCAGGCACTCTCGTGCCAGCTCCCCTTACACAAGGGAGCCAATCCTGTTGTTTGAGTTGACACAATATTTAATGAAATGATTGCAATTTTGATGGTTGGTTAAATTTAATAGCGGAACGTCAAGGATGTCGTCCCCCTACTATAATCAATGATACATTGCTATTTAAGCAACAAATCTTTTAGTTGCGCAAGTGGTAGTTGGATGCGCTCGAATTTGTTAGGCAACACAAACGTTACAAGTTGGTTGTCGTTCTTTTTGTCCTGAAGGGTGGCGTCCAACATGCTTTCCGTCAAAGTTGGGCAAACATCGACCAGTTTTGATACTTCATTTTGCCACTTTGTTAGGTAGTTTTGGTCGCAAAGGCCAAGTTTGTGAGCAAGCAAAGTTTCGTAGTAGATGCCGTTTAGCACCGCCAAACCGTGGGGGATGCCAAGGGTAAGTTCCATCGCGTGGCCGATTGTATGACCAAAGTTCAAGCGCTGACGGATACCTTCGTCAAAGGGATCTAGTTCGCAAACTGCTTGTTTCCAGTTGGCGCATGCCCAAATTGTATCTTGGATGTCGCCTTGGGCAAAAATTTCGTCAATTTGGCTTGTTAGCATGCGATACTTCAAAATTTCCCCATGGCCGTTTTGCATTTGGTCGGCGGGAAGTGTGTTCAAAAAGTCCACGTCCAACAAAACGTCGCCAAGATGGAAACTACCAACGGCATTTTTGACACCATCAAGGTCGATGGCCGTTTTGCCACCAACGGAGGAATCCACCATGGCAAGAAGGGTTGTTGGAACGTGCAAAAGGTTGACCCCGCGCTTGTAAATTGAGCACGCGAAGCCAACAGTATCGCCAACACTACCACCGCCAACCGCCACAACTGTTTGGTTTTTGCGGAGATTTTTGCTCAAAAACCAACTGCATAATTGTTGCACGGTGGCAAAATTTTTGGCATCTTCGCCACAGGGGATAACGAAAACATTGTCGCCGTGGATGTTGTACAGTTGTTGAAGTGTGCCGTCCGTTACCACAAGGCAATCGGTGTAGTTAGATAGATTGAATTTTCCAAGGTTGAGTTGCATTGTTAGTTACCTTTTGGGAAGTTGATTGGGATTTTGGGCAAATTGTTCCAAAACTTGGTTTGCCAACACGTAGTTGACGATGTGTTTTGCAATAAATCCAACGTTGGGGACCACACATGTATCGGCGCGCTCGTACTGTTGGGGAACAACTTTGAGCGTTTGGGTATCGATTGTGTTGACACCCTTGACGGTTGGAACGGGTTTTACAACAAGGTTGATGACAATGTCCTGTCCGGTGGTTACACCACCAACAATGCCACCACAAAGGTTGGTTTTGTAGGACACGTGTCCATTTTTTGCAAATAGTTGGTCGTGGGAAGTTACGCCTGTCATTGATGCGTAGTCGGCGCCAACACCAAAGGAAATACCCTTGACGGAGGGGATTCCCACAAGGTGCGCGGAGAGTTGTGCATCGAGGCGCTTGTGATATGGGAAGATTTCGCCAATGCCGGCGGGAACTTGGGCGGTTACGCAAACCACACCACCAAGGCTATCGCAACGACTTTTGGCGGAGGAAATTTCCACAAGCATTTGATTCAAGGCAGACTTGTCTAGACAGGGGAATGGCTCCGTTGTGTGGCTGTTGCTATCTGTGTGGTCCTTGGCAACAACACTACCAATTTGCTTGACGTGGTAGTTGGTTGTGATGTTCCAATCGGCCAAAATTTGCTCGCAAATACAACCCAAAACCACGTAGCACACGGAACTGCGCGCGGAGGCAATTTCCGCAATGTCGCGAGCGGTCAACTCGGGATGACGGATTGTGCCCACCAAATCGGCATGGCCTGTGCGCACCGCTGTGATGTTGGGGCGAGTTTCCACGCACTTGTTAGCAATGGTAAAGGTAAGGTCGTTGCCGTCCGTTACAAACTGTGTTTCACTTTGGTGGCCGACAAATACTACTTTGTCCACAAAAGTTTGACGGCTACTGCGACCAAAACCGCCTTTGCGAATTGCAAGGGCATTGTTTATGTTGTCGATGTTGATGGAAACACCCTTGGGGATGCCACAAATTGTACCTGTGTAGCCAATTCCGTGGGATGTTCCGCTAAAAGAAAAGGTTATCATTGTTGTTTTCCTATTGCCACTCCGTTGGGCAAATGCGATTTGCTTTGAACCAATCGGTATCTTTGAGCATGGTTACGTTGTTTGTTGCTGTTAGGTTGATGCCCAAGTGGTTGCAAGTGAGTGTGATATTGCCGTTTAGAGGAGCGGCAGGTGTGCTTGTATCGATCCACAAGGACGTTGCAAAGAACAAATCGGTGTGTTTTGCAACGCGATTGATCATTGCTTGTGCTGGGAAGGTGTTTTCCGGATTGGCTTTGAACTCGTAGGTGCCTGTGCAGCAGCAAACGCAAACGACTTTTGGTTTGATGACACTCAAAAGCGCATCGCTTGATGCTGTGTAACTGCCGTGGTGTCCGCCTTTGAACAGAACAACTTCGGGCAAGGTGTTGTTTTCAACAAGTTTCTTTTCACCGGTCTCTTCCAAGTCGCCTGTGAGCAAAAAGTGGTTTACGTTCTTTTCGTTTTCCGGATTGCTTAGGTTGTTGAAATCGTAGTTTGCACCATATTGGTTGATCATGATGCAAACGGAGTAGTCGTTTTCGTCTGACGTATTATGTTCGTAGTAGTAGTTGTACAAAATTTCCATCTCCACATTGGCGGAAAGTTTGATGTATCTACGAGCCCCTGTTGCATCTACTGATTGGCTAAATCTTGTGGATTGGTTATTATTGTTCCAACAATCAAGCGCTGTGTAGTGGTTTGCGCCAGCATTTACTTCGGCATCGCGCGAACTTGCGTAGTCCTTGGAGATTTGGCTTGTAGCGTTGGAGCGAGGGAAATCGATGATATTTTCGCAGACGTATCTACTAAAAATGCCTTTTACGGTGCTTGTACCAACAAAACCTGCGATGTGGTCTTGGTGGGCGTGAGTTACAATGACGTACTCGAGTGTGCCATCGGTTACGTATTGGTCAATGTAGTTGCCGATGGTTTTTGCACTTTCCTTGCGGGAGCCGGCATCAATCAAGATGTCCACGTCGCCCGCCTTGATGTAGGTGCAATCGCCTGTGTATTGGTTGCCAAGTTCCAAAAAGTGGATTTGAAGGTCGGTTGTATCAACAACTTTGGCGGTATCTGCAATTTTTACAGATTTGCCATCCTTGGACAAAATACCATACTTGCCGTAGTTGACAACTTCCTTTTGGGGCTCAATAACGGTGTTGGTAACTGTTGTGTAGCGAGTTTCCCCTTGGTAGGTGTAGGAAAGTTCCACTTCCACTTGACCTGCAGTTGTAAGTTCGCCAGTTGGGGATACGATTGTGAAATCGGTAACGATGGATGTGTGGTCATCCGAGAAGGTTGCCGTTACAACAAAGTCGGAGTTTTGTAGCACGTAGCCAACTTCCCAACACTCGGCGTCGATTGTTGCAGAGATAGAAACAAGTGTAACATCGGTGGCAACAACGGTAACATCCACAGTTTTAGTTACTGCGGTGGAAGTGCCTTGTCTTGTGTAGGAAATTGTTGTTTGTTTTGTGCCGGCGCTTGACGTGTCAATGGGGGAAAAACTGAAATTGGTAGCCGTAACTTTGGAGCCATCGGAGTAAACTTCTTGCACCAAAAAGTTTTCAGCTGTGAGCTCTTCACCCATTTTGAGAGGCGCGCCAACGTAGATTGCCTCGATATCCACAAACACAACCGGTTCAAAAACGGTGATTGTCACTTCGTCGGTGGCAGTTTGGCCCAGTTCGGTGTAGGTAACTTGAACTGTCTTTTCGCCTGGAGTGGCACTATCCAATGGGCTGTAGGTAAAGTTGTAGACTTCGTAGGTAAGTTCTTGCTTGGTTAGGCCCTTCAAAAGGGTTGCCTCTACCAAGATATCTTCCTTGAGGAGCGCACCACCAACGGGCACGGGCTCGCCAACGTAGGTTGCCTCGATTGTGAGTACGTCCTTGATGCCCAAAGCGTCCAAAATTGCTTGACATCCAGCAAACGTAAATAGAGTTACAACAAGCAAGATGCTTGCAAGTACAGTTTTGAGTGTGCGAGAATTGTTCATAGTTGCGCGCTCCTGTTAGTTTTTAGTGGAATGCATCCATTTTGCAACGATTGCTATACAGTAAATGCGCGTGATATGCAAAATGTTGCAAATGATGCCTAGTTATCAGTATATACAATTATACACTATGTTCAAGCAGTAATGCAAGTGGTTGGGGAAAATTGGTGCAGTTTATTTAAGTATATAATTTATTAGGGCAGTTTGCATATAACCTTTTGTGTTGGTTTGATAGGCGGAGCGGACAGTAGGCGTGTTTTTGAAGGTTGGCTTGGAAAACTTGTTGGTGCAGAACATCATTTGCATTTTGAAGCACAAAAAAAGATACCACCGATGTGGTGGTATCCCTTTTGGCTGTAAAATTTTTATTGGAGTTTGACAACACGGCTAAAGGAAAATTTCTAATAATGGAGGGTTTGTGTTGTCAAAGTCATGGCTTTTGTGTATAAAGTGGAGATTACTTCTTGAAGTAACGATTGTAGAGGCCAAGGAATGCTCTGCCGTGGCGCGCTTCGTCACGAGCCATTTCGTGAACTGTGTCGTGGATTGCATCCAAGTTCAAGAGTTTTGCGCGTTTTGCAAGCTCAGCCTTGCCCATTGTTGCACCATTTTCCGCTTCGATACGCATCAAAAGGTTCTTTGCTGTGGAGTCTGTTACAACTTCGCCAAGAAGTTCTGCAAACTTTGCTGCGTGTTCTGCTTCTTCCCAAGCGGCTTTTTCCCAGTAAAGACCGATTTCGGGGTAGCCTTCGCGATGAGCAACGCGTGCCATTGCAAGGTACATACCAACTTCGGTGCATTCGCCCATGTAGTTGGCGCGGAGGTCGTCGATGATATCTTGTGGAACGCCTTGAGCAACACCAACAACGTGTTCAGCAGCCCAACTCATTTCGTCGGATTGAGCCATAAATTTAGATGCAGGAACTCTGCATTGTGGGCAAAATTCGGGAGCAGAATCGCCTTCGTGAACATAACCGCAAACGGAACATACGAATTTCATAATAGTTTTCTCCTTGATAGTAAATTGATTTTTTGTGGCAACTTTTGCCAGATAGTTTTGACTTTTGTTAGTAAAAAATGTGTTTTTTGTTGATTTTTTGGGGATACGTGGTTGTTTTTTGAGATGCAACCACGTCCATTTGGATTGTTAGATTACTCTTCTACTTCTTCGAAAAATTCGGGGCCAACACCGCAAAGTGGGCATTCTTCTGGAGGAGTGTCTCCTTCGTGAACGTAACCGCAAACTGTGCAAACAAATTTCTTCATAATAGTTCTCCTTTTTAGATAATAGTTTTTTTTTACGGCAAGGCCGTTAGTGTTAGTTTTGATTTCGGCAACTTTCGCAGGTGCCATAGAACGTTACTTGGTAGTGATCAACGCCTTGGATATCGTGTGAAATGGCAATCTTTTCCATTGGCAAGTCGGTTACTGCGCCACAGGTTTTGCATACGTGATGCACGTGGGGTGCGCAGTAGGCATCGAAGCGCTCGGCACTACCCTCCACACTTACACGGACAAGTCTGCCCGCCTCGCACAACTCGGATAGGTTGCGATACACAGTTCCAAGACTGATGTTGGGGATAACTTTGCGAACTTGCTCGTACACGTAGGATGCATCGGGGTGACATTTTGTTGAACACACCACGTTGTAGACGGCTTCGCGTTGACGGGAAAATCTCATAGGTTACCTCCTTTGTAAATAGTAAGTTTTATCCTTTGTGCCTAAATGATAACATTTCCTATTTAATTTGTCAAGGGTTTTTTGAAAAATTTTTTAGATTTTTTTTGTTTTTTTTAGTCTTGTCAAAAAAATCGCTTTTTAGTGTGCATTTTGCGAGCAAATATGTAAAAAGATTGACAAAATGGGCGTCAACATTTACAATTGTATCACAAATAAGGAGTAATTATGACAATTCAGCAGTTGCTTTCTCCAATGAGAAGGGCCATACAAGATTTTGATATGATACAAGCCGGCGACAAGATTGCTGTGGGGGTATCGGGTGGCAAGGACAGTTTGGTGCTTTTGACACTACTGAAAGCCTACCAACGTTTTGCCGACAAGCCATTTGAGTTGATTGGTGTTACCATCGATATGGGCTTTGCCGAGGACACCTTTGCACCCATCGAGGAATACTGCCGTGAAATTGGCGTGGAATACCACGTCATCAAGACGGACATTGCGGAAATCATTTTTGACGTACGCAAGGAAAGCAACCCTTGCAGTTTGTGCGCAAAGATGCGTCGTGGCGCGTTGAACTCCGCCATTGTGGAGCGCGGTTACACGAAACTTGCACTTGGCCACCACCAAGACGACGTTGTGGAAACGTTTATGCTAAGTTTGTTCCACGAAGGCCGACTCAATACCTTCCAGCCAAAGTCCTACATGGACAGGATGGGTGTGACACTCATTCGCCCAATGATCTACATTGAGGAACGCGACATTTTGGGATTGGCGCAAGATATGCCGGTTGTAAAAAATCCCTGCCCTGCTGACGAGCACACCGAAAGGGAAAGCATGAAACAAATTTTGCGTGACCTTGCGAAAAAGTATCCCAACGTGCGCCAAAAGTTTGCCAATGCAATCATGCACCCCGAAAGATACAATTTGTGGGATAAAAAAGACTAAATTGAGATGCAACAGTTTTGTTGCATCTTTTTTTGTTAAACAAAACGCCCTCTCCGTCTTGCTACGCAATCCACCTCTCCCAGAGTGAGAGGCTTTTGCTAGGTTGTTTATTAACACATTGCGCCTAGGGTGGGAACCTTAAACAAACAGTTTGAATGGCCTTAGCTGGATATTTATTGGAATATATCAATGTCGTTGCTTGTAAGAAAATTTTGTCGCAAAAGGGGGAAAGTTAGGCATAAAAGGTCGCAATTTTGCATCTAATATACAAAGCTTGGAGCGCAAAATTGAAAAGTTACATCGAAGAACGCGTTTTGGACATTGCACAATACCTTTTGCACACAAAGTGTACCGTGCGTCAGGTGGCAAGTGTGTTTTGTGTGTCCAAATCGACAGCACACAAAGATTTGAGTTACCGACTACCGCAGTTGGACAAAAGTTTGTACAAAGAAGTGTGCAAGGTGCTTGGGGAAAACTGGGCGGAAAGGTACATCCGTGGTGGCGAAAGCACAAAAAGAAAATACAAAGGGAAATAGACAGCGAGAAATCGCTGTTTTTTGTTTTTATGATTTTATAAAAAAGTCAAGAAACTTGCTTAAATCTTATACCTAATGCAAATAAAATTTAATACTAAAATGAGCAATAAAAAAGGAGAGCCAACAAGCTCTCCTTTGGGCAGTTTTTTGTTTGTCTTTTAACAATGTAAAATATTATTTTATCAATGACTTTTAAGTATCAACTTAGTAATTACAAAAATATCTATTCAATGTGTTTGAGTAGTTAGTCTTCTTCAAAAGTATCTCCACCATCAGCTGATATAAACCTTGTTCCATCAGACGTTTGATACTCATCCACATAGCCACCATGGTCAGCCGAGTACCTTGATCCTGTTTTTTCCACATCTCTCCAATCGTAATTATACCAGACCTTTTTTGTATCGGATATGCAAGGACCATCACTGGGTTCATAATTAGGGAAAAGGGAAAGCACAAACACAATAATACTCCAACCAATTACGCATACAGCAAACAATACTCCAATAAAAGTTGTTACTACAATAGGAGCAAGCATATTCCAAATCAAAGCATGGGCAAAATCTGCCCCTCTTAGCTTTTGAATATAGAATATCAACCCCATTATGATAAAACTAATACTAGGCAAAAACATAAGAGCAGTAGCAAAAATATGAGGAATATTGATAACAAACTCATCACCACTTTCAATTTTGATGCCAGCCCAATCTTCTTTAACAATTGGCAGTAATTGCCAAAGAGTAATTGCAACAATACACAGACAAGACAAAACTAACAGGGTAACACGAAGTCCTTTCCTTATATTATACAGTGGGCTTGTTGCATAATACATAATGATTGTTGGCAAGCCACACAACCCCCAAATTGAAACTGGCTTAATCAGCTCTGAAGCTTCCGAAATTGTATCAAAAGTACCAGCTTCAACCAACAGTTCTTCTATTGAATTGCCCACTATACCGGCATAGGAAAATAGGCCCACAGCAATGTATACAATGGGAATGAATATAGACAAGAAAATTTCTCGAGCTATCATTTTTCTATTTTCTTTAGTTTGATCTGACATTGCACGATTCCCCCCTCTAGGAATATATTATATTCTAGCACTGCAAGATGGACAAGTCAATACAAAATGTAGGATATTCATTAGAAATCGTTTCAAAAAAATAGATAAGCTTTTCACCCCTTTATGTATTTAATTACATCGCAGATAAAATATGTTGTTCATGCCAATATCATCAGCATCGTTATGCAAGATATTTCGCAAGTTTTATACACAAATTAGCAACATTTTTGCGGTTACATCAAACACTTGCTTGACAAATGTTGTGGGAAAGTTTAGAATGGTATCACAACAAATTTCAGGAGAAAAATTATGGCACAACTCACTATGGAAAAGTTAGTTAACCTTGCTAAAGGCAGAGGTTTTGTATATGCTGGTAGCGAAATCTACGGCGGTCTTTCCAACTCTTGGGACTACGGCCCTCTTGGTGTGGAAATGAAAAACAACATCAAGCAAGTTTGGTACCGCAAGTTTGTTAAGGAACATCCACTTAACGTTGGTTTGGACTCCGCAATCTTGATGAACCCAAAAACTTGGGAAGCAAGCGGTCACTTGGGCGGATTTAGCGATCCATTGATGGACTGCAAGAGTTGTCATGCTCGTCACCGTGCGGACAATCTCATTGAAGACTACCAAGCAAAGCACGGCGTTGACGTTGCTGTTGCAACAATGAGCAACGAGGATATGGAAAAGTACATTGTGGAACACCAAATCCGTTGCCCAATTTGCGGAAACTGCGACTTTACACCAATCCGTAAGTTCAACCTTATGTTCAAGACATTTATCGGTGTTACGGAAAACTCCACAAACACAGTTTACCTTCGTCCAGAAACTGCACAAGGTATCTTTGTAAACTTCAAAAACGTTTGTCGCACCACTCGTAGAAAACTTCCATTTGGTATCGGCCAAGTAGGTAAGTCCTTCCGTAACGAAATTACACCTGGTAACTTTATCTTCCGCATTCGCGAGTTTGAACAAATGGAATTGGAATTTTTCTGCAAACCTGGCACAGACCTTGAGTGGTTTGAATACTGGAAGAATTTCTGCAAGCAATGGCTACTTGACCTTGGTATCAAGGAGGAAAACCTTAGACTCCGCGACCACGATCAAGATGAATTGTGTTTCTACTCCAAGGCGACAACCGACTTTGAAGTTAAGTTCCCATTTGGTTGGGGCGAACTTTGGGGTATTGCTGACCGCACTGACTACGACCTTGGCCGTCACCAAGAAGTTAGTGGCGAAACTTTGGAATACACCGACCCAGTTACCAACGAAAAGTTCATCCCATACGTAATTGAACCAAGTCTTGGCGCAGACAGAGCATTTTTGGCCTTCCTTTCCAACGCGTACGAAGAGGAAGTTGTTGGCGAAAACGACACACGCGTTGTGTTGCACCTTCACCCAGAAATTGCGCCCATCAAGGCATGCGTGTTGCCACTTTCCAAAAAACTTAGCGAAAGCGCAACAGCACTTTACCACGACCTTTTGAAGCACTTTACTTGTGACTACGACGAGGCTGGTAGCATTGGTAAGCGTTACCGCCGTCAAGACGAAATTGGTACACCTTTCTGCATCACAGTGGACTTCGACACCGAAGTTGACGGTTGCGTTACCGTTCGTGATCGTGACACAATGCAACAAGAACGCGTTGCTATTGCCGACCTTGCAGAGTACCTCAAAAAGAGAATTTTTATTTACTAAGATAATAACAAGACAAAAAGCGATGGAACAAATCCATCGCTTTTTTTTGTTGCATGCAAGGTAACCGCATGGGCGATTTTGTATCATGAGATGGTGCGCAGTTTGGGAACAAAAATAGGTGTATTATTTTTGGCAAATTTTGCTTTTAGTGTATTGCAAAAATGCGCAGAATTTTGTATAATAGTTCTATTGTGGATATTTTCCACAAAGTAACTCAAGGCGACATGCCACAACAAACTAGGCCGTGAAATCACGGG
>JAFQSA010000052.1 GCA_017409765.1 Clostridia bacterium
AACAAAAATGCGGAAATTCTCTTAAATATGCTGGCTTTTTGCAAATCGTAAATCATCTAAAACCGATACCTTCAACAAAAGATTTTGGGTTGCAAAAGTGTTGTCGTCAAGTTTGTTAATGCCGTCAACTTCCTTACTGCTGAAATTGCCTTTTCGAAAAAAGCGCAATTTAACACACTTGCATTTTACCACAAAGCACACCAAAAATCAAGAGTTTTTGCATTGTTTATAAAGCTAACTTTGACACAATGTTTTCACTTTTGACAAGATGTTACAAAATTGTTTATTTAAGAATTAAATAAGATCAGCAAAATGCCCCAAATTAACATCTTTGCACCACCGCAGTTGGGCTAGTGTTTTTGCCTTGACAAATTGCAACAACAAAAGTGGCAATCAGTTTCCGCAAAAGCGCGTTCTAAGGTACGCTACTCACGCTGTTTTGACGTTACAAATGCAAACGTTTTTGCCAGCCAAGCCACAATTGGATTTTTGACAATAAAAAAGCACCCCAAACAAGTTTGAGTTTGAGGTGCTGTTGGGATTGGTTATAGTTTGCGCGATTAGATACGAACAATGCCCGACTTGGACAAAATGTCGTCAATTTCCTTTTGCTTGAGGGAGTTTTGCTCCAACAATGCCACAACAAGGTTGTCGATGGCTTGTTTGTTGGCCTCGATGATGCGTTTTGTAAACTCCAGTTGCTCTTGCAAAATTTCGTTTACGCGACTAATCACCGTTGTGTAGTATGGGGAGTGTTTGATTTCCTCCAAGTCGATACTGCTCATGCCGATTTTTTCGTCCATGCCGTAGCGACAAATCATGTTTGTGATTGTGTAAGTCGCTTGACGAAGGTCGCCACTTGCGCCGGTGGAAACACCGTCCTCATCGCCGTAGTAGACAAGTTCGGCACAACGTCCCGCCAAGGATGTGCGAACGCGGCCCAACAGTTCCTTTTTGGTGTAGGAGCCTTTGTCCTCTTGAGAGTCGTGTTGCATGTAGCCACCGTGGCTTGCGCGCGCAACAATTGTAAGGTAACTGGGCTTTTCGCCACCGTACCAGCAAACAAGTGCGTGGCCTGCCTCGTGACGAGCAGTTCTAAGTAGTCCGTCCCCTGCCCATTTCTTTACGTCACCGCTGGTAAATCTTTCAAAAGCTTCCTCCAAGATGGTGTCGTTCAACGTGGTTTCGCCTGCTTTGATAGCATCGCGAATTGCCATTTCGAACACCGAATCGAGGTCGGCAAGGGAAGATCCGGTAGAGCGGATTGCAAGGTTTTCGATTTGCTCAGCAGTAAGACTGTGTCTTGCAATTTTGCTGATTTTGTAGTTAATAAATTGGATACGTTCTTCCTTGTTGGGCAATTCCACGTAGATACGTCTGTCAAATCGGCGCAAAAGCGCTGGATCCAAGGAGCGAGATGTGCCTTGTTCCACGTCGAAGTTGGTGGCAGCAAGCACAAACACAGGTCTTTCGGTATCCACGTTAAAGCCGTCCATTTCCGTCAAAAAACTGGTCAAAACGTCGCTTGTGTCGTGTCCGCCGGAGCCACGGTTTTTGCCGATGGCATCAATTTCGTCAATGAACAAAATGGATGGGGCGTACTTGCGCGCAGCCTTGAACAAATCGTGCACCGCTTGTGGACCTTCGCCAACGTAGCGCTTCAAAAATTGGTTACCTTCCGCGCGAATGAAGGTTACGTCACTTTCGCCAGCCATTGCTTTGGCAAGCAAAGTTTTGCCCGTTCCTGGAGGGCCGTAGAGCAAAATTCCCTTTGGTGGTTTTACACCTTGACGGAGGAATTTGCCAGGGTTTTTGAGGTATTCGATAAAGTAGTTGAGTTCGTCCTTGGCATCGCGCGCGCCAATAACGTCGCTAAAGTGTACGTTTGGCTTGCTAACTGCATCCAAAACTCCGTGGCTATCTTGCGCATCCACAGCAGTTTTAAGTTTGAAGTCGAACAAAACAATCTTTGCAGCCGTTCCGTCGTCGGAGATTTGTTGCAAAGTCTTGTAGGTGATAACCTTGTTTGCGCGACCAAGTTCGAACAGGTTTTTGTGTTGGAACACTTTGGTTGTTTCCTTCAAAACGGCCTTGTCGAGGGAAACTGCGCCACCTTGCATAACAAGCAAACCTGTTGCGCCCGATTTGGAAAGGGAGAACCACTCCTCGCGAGAGATTTCCTTTTCGTCATGCGCCAAAATGTAAAGTGGTACGCGTGTGCGGTTGTTGATGTAGTAGAAGAAATCTCTACCGGCAGAGTCGGTATCTTCCACGCTCAATGCGTTGGCAATTGCGCCCTTCGTTTTGCACTTGAGGTCGCAAATCAAAATTGCGATGTCGTTCTTTTCCAAAATGGCAAGGGCGTCATCTTGATTGTCGGCAACAAGCACGTTTGCACTCCTGATGAGAGATTGGCACTTTTCGCCTACGTCTTTGTCGGCAAACACCAAAACGTTGGGGGCCTCTTGACGCTCGAACAATGCCAAAACGCGTTGTTCCTCTGGCAACAGTAGTTCAAAATCGATTGAACGCAAGTTTTCCACCGAGTAGTTGTTGTTTTCCGAATTTACCAAACGGAAAAGTTCGTACAACTCTTGGTAGACAAAACTGATACTCTTGCCTTTGATGGTGCGAGCATCCGCCTTGCCACCTTCCGAGAAAATTACGGCATAAGGCAGACGTTCGTCAATGTGAATTTTTACGTTGGATTTGGACACAATGGCCTTGGCTTGCTTGTGCATTTCGCCATCGGCAATTTGCATAAGGTGGCTTGCGGACATGTGGTTGAACATGATTACGTTACCAAACGCAAAGCGGGAACAAATTGCAGGTGGGAACAATGCTGCGCCTGTGATGGGGTTGACGTCGCTTGACAACGCTTGCAAAATGCTCTTGCGGGATGCTGTCAACAGGTTGATGGAATCGTCCTCGTACATTTGACGGCCTGCGTTGGTTGTAAAGATGATGATAGCATCGGTAAAGCTTACTTCTTCGTCGGTGTAGTTATCGCGGAGGCGTCCTGCATCCAAAATTTGCAAAAACAGGTGGATGATGTTTAGGTGCGCCTTTTCTACTTCGTCAAAGAGCAAAATACACTTGGGGTTTTTGGCAACAAAGCCAGTAACGTTACCTTCGGCACCGTTTTTGTACACCTTGTCGCTACCGGCAAACTCCAAGTTTGCCTCCTTGTCGGAGTACTCGCTCATGTCGAATCTTCTAAATGGAAGTTTCAACGCTTGGGCAACTTGCTCGGAAAGGAATGTTTTACCCGTTCCTGGAGGGCCTGCAAAAAGGAATGTTGCTTTGGGCTTGTCGCGATGTTTTTGTGTTGCGGCGGTCAATTCCGCTTGGAAGTAGCCGGATGCAAAGGCGCTGATGGCGTGGTCTTGGCCGTAGACAGATTGGCTAAGAATTTCGCGGATGGCATCGGTGCGTTTTACGATGTCGGCAATCATACCGGTGGGCTTTGCGCCTGTTGCTGGTGGGGGTGCTGGCACCGTTGGCACCGCTGGTTGACCGGCCGATTTTGGCATTGCCTTGGAGCCGGACAAAATGCCTGCAATGATGGATTCGCTATCTATTGGAGCGTCGCCAGTTGTGTCCGTTTGGGTGGGTTGTTCGCCAATATTCAACGCGTAGGCAATGGCTTTGGTGGGCTCTGCCAAAATCTTTTGGCAAACGTCGGCTACCGTCAAAACGTAGCCTGCGGGTTTGTCCATTTCGAACTGGGTGATGATTTTTGCATAGAGGTAGTTATCCAAAAAACCACCGCTGTGCGCAGTTGTGTAACTAAACAGATTGTCGTGCGCTGTGACAAAATCCGTTGTGTAGGCGGAAACCATTTGGTTGACTTGTTGCAACTCTTCGGTGGCTTGGGCAACGTCGCCCTCCGCCAAGACGTCCTTGAATGCCTCTGGACCGATGGCAAGCGCCTTTAGTACCGTGCCAAAAAACACGTTGATGCTAACAGGCTTGTTTTTGGCAGCATCTTCGGCAGATTGGCAACAACTGATGATAAATTGGAAAAATGGACTTTTACGCATGGCTTTCTCCTTGTTGTAGCGTTGGGCCACAAATTGGCCGTTGGGATAGTTTTAGTATATCTTGTAATCAAAAAGATGTCAATATCTTTTGCGTTGGCAATGGCAAAAATTTAGTCAAAAACTAAAATCGTACGCCGGGGTTCATCAATCGGGGGCTTTTCCACTCGATGCCAAAGTGGAACTCCAGCACTTCCCTTTTGATGTTCCAATATTGGTCGGGCGAGCGGGCAAGTCGGCCCTCTTGTTCAATCAAACCTTGGATGATGCGTTCTGCTTCGTCGTAGATGGAAATGTACTTTTCGCTTTGCTCAATTGGGTCGTTTTTTAGCCCTCTTTGACTATCGAAAATTTGCGAAATTTGCACCACGTGGTCGGGAAATTGCTCCAAAAGTTGCTCCTTGGAAAGGGCAAAAGAATTGGGGATTTTTGCCAAGGCAACGTTGGACAAAACAAAGTTTTTGATGCAGTTGGCCTCGTCGCCGGCACGGTCGTAGATGCGTGCAATTTCCTGGTAGCACCAGGCAACGTCCCGCTGATGGTTTTTGGCTTGGCAAAGGTCTGCTAATTCGTTGTAGTAGCCGTCGAACCTTTCCGCAAGGTAGCCCCACACCTTTTGGGGTTGGGTGGCAAAGTCGTGCTCTTCCAGCTTGTCTAGCCACACTTTGCAACGCGCAACGATGGGTGTAAGCATGTACTTTTGGTGGGTTTTGACGTAGCAATCGCCCAGCACCAAATCGGACTGCAATGCAAAAATTGCCTTGGATTGCTCGTTGGGCAAAAGGTCAAAATCCTTTTGCAGTTGCAAAATTTGGCGGATCTTTTCCGCTGGGGGCATTTGGCTGTTCATCAAAACGGAGTTGAACTTCACGTTGAAATGCAAAATTTGATCTTGTTTTGTGGACATGATACACCTCCTTTTGCTTGGTATAGTAGTCAAATTATACCACCCATTGGGGGCTGTGTCAATGCGAAAAATTGAACAATCAGCACCAAGACATAACATTTTTGTATCTAACACACAACAAAGCGCAAGATAAAATTTGCTTTGAACAAAATTTTTGTGCGCAACAGTTGTTGCGTAAATGACAACTTGTGTGGTATAATACAAACACATTTGGCGAGCATATCGGTTGCACCGCTAAAACTTTTGTTAGAAATACAAATCAAGGAGAATACGTACATGAAAATTGACAAAAGACTACTAAATGCGTTGCTCCACATTGTTGTGGGCGCTTTGTTTGCTTACTTCAAGGCAGGAATCGTAAACTGGATTTTGACTGCAGTTGGTGTTGTGTTTATCATCAATGGTATCATTCAAGTTTCCAACAAAAAGATTGCACCAGGCGTTGTGTACATAGCAATTGGCGTGGCTATCATCGTGTTTGGCTGGACGCTTGTTGAAATTGCAATGTTGGTGTTTGGCGTAATGCTGATTTTGTCCGCAATTAGCGACTACTCCAAGAGCAAAAAGGACAAGGTTGACCTTGTAAAATTGCTTGTTTCCGTCATCGTTGGCGGACTGCTTATCTTTAGCGGATTTAAGGTGATTGATTGGTTGTTTATCGTGCTTGGTGTTACCCTCATTTTGGAAGGCATTTTGCAAATCATCACACTCATCAAAAACAAGAAATAGTACCAACAAAACACGAAGGGCATCTCCCAATGGGCGATGTCCTTTTTTGTTCAATTTTGTGCGGTTGTGTTGCGCAAACCTAACTTGTTGGCCTACGCAACGGCTTTTACTGCTTTTGCTGAGCAAAAATTTTGTCGATAAATGTAGTATATAAAATAAAATATAGACAAATTCGCGCGCAAGTAGTATAATTGTGATATATCTAGGTGCATTGCCCAGCAAAGTTTGGGTAACACCACCCATCCAATTGGCAAATTTGCTCACTTGTGCGCAAGACGTTTGTACCGCTTGGGCAAAAATTTGCGCCTTGGTTGGACTAACTTGCTTGGTAACAACACAGAAAACTCTCTTGGGGGAACACAAATGATTGCAAAAAAACTTTTTGGAAACTACAACGGACAAGACGTCTACGCCTACACGTTGAGTGATGGTATTTCCGTGACGATATCCCAACTGGGCGCAACGGTAATTGAACTACTTGTGCCGGACAAAGAGGGCAACATGGTGGACGTAGCGCTTGGCATGACAACTCCCCAAGACACAGTTGGCCCAAAAGGCGACTACATGGGTTGCGTGGTGGGCAGATGTGGCAACCGCATTGCAAAGGGAAAGTTCACTTTGGATGGCGTAGACTACACCCTTGATTGCAACAATGGGCCAAACCACTTGCACGGTGGCTTTGAAGGTTTCCACAAAAAGGTGTACGACGTGCAAATTGAGGGGGATACCCTTGTGATGTTTGCCACAAGCGAACACCTTGACCAAGGTTACCCACACAAGGTGGACTACTGCGTAAAATACACCGTTGTTGGCAAAACTCTTTGTATCCAGTACTTTGGCGAGAGTGACGGCACCACTTTGTTCAATCCAACAAACCACACCTACTTCAATTTGAACGGTCAACAAGATGGTAGCATTTTGGACAACGTTTTGCAAATTTTTGCGGATACGTACTTGGAAATTGACGAAACCTTGATCCCACAAGCGCAGGCAAACGTGGCGGGAACACCATTTGATTTCCGCACTCCAAAGGCCATTGGACAAGACATTGACACCAACCACCCACAACTGGCAAACGGCTCTGGCTACGACCACAACTTTTGCTTGAACGGAGGCCATTGCGCGCACGCCTACTCAATCAAAACAGGTATCACGTTGGATTGCTACACCGATATGCCCGGCGTACAATTTTACAGCGGAAACTTTCTTGGCGGACAACTGGGAAAAGCCAACTACCCCAAGCGTAGCGGTTTTTGCTTGGAAACACAATTTTGGCCCGATGCCATCAACCACGACGACTACCGTAAGCCCATCTTGAAAAAGGGGGAAAAATTCCACTCCCAAACCAAGTACGTTTTTGGCACAAAATAGGCAAAAATTTACTTTGACTACACGTTTTTGCAGTAGACTTGTAACACAATATTTCAAACAACATACCACGTCGAAAGTGTCGTATGTCTGACGAGAAAGGAGTTACTATGATTTTATTCAGACCTGTTGGCGAAAAAGAAAAAGAACTGATCGAGCAAAGCGGTTTTACGAAGTTCCCACCTAGGCTTGATTGGCAACCGATTTTTTATCCTGTGCTAAATCAACGCTATGCGGAAGAAATTGCAGGAAAATGGAATACAAAAGATCCCGATTCGGGATATAGAGGGTATGTCACTCAATTCGAAGTTGATGATGATTATATATCTTCTTTTACTGTCCAAACTGTTGGTGCTTCTTACCATCAAGAACTATGGATACCTGCGGAAGAACTTGATAATTTTAATAAACATATTATCGGGAAAATTGAAATAATCAAGGTGTTTAAGTAATCTGAAAATATACCTTTTGGAGTCTTGACCCACGTCGAGAGTGTCGTTTGTCTGACAAGGAGAGAATTATGATACTATTCAAAAAAACATGCGACATATGTAAAACCATTGAAACTATAAAGTCGTTTAAGACTACCCAAGAATTTTTTGCTATATTAGAAGAACTCAAGAGATTATCTGCAAGTGACAATTTCGAATATGCCGGTGGGAACACCCCTGCCGACACTATTAAAAATTGGCCTCAAGATGGATTGTGGTATAGAATCAAATGTAAAAACTGTGGCGCGATTTATACCTTGTGGTACGATACTTTTAAGGATAAAGGTTATTTCAAAAAAGGCAAATAAATATACCTTTTAGAGTTTTGACATAACAAAAGTAGCAAACTCTACACCAAAGAGTGAGCATTGCAACACTACTACACAAACAATCAACAAAAAGGAACAACTATGACACACGCTGGAGAAAAAATTCAACAATCACGCGACTACAACGGCTGGGAGGAATTGTTCCACCGCGAGTTTGCCAAGCCCTACTTTGTGGAATTGCGCAAGTTTTTGGTGGAGGAGTACGCCACAAAGACAATATTTCCACCAAAGCACTTGATGCTTAACGCATTTGACCAAACGGCCTACGGCGACGTTAACGTGGTGATACTGGGACAAGACCCCTACTACAACGAAGGTCAAGCAATGGGGCTTAGTTTTTCCGTGCCAAAGGGACTTTTGCCACCAATGAGTTTGCAAAATATCCTTAAGGAAATTGAGGATGACCTTGGTTACAAGCCAAAAATTGTGGGTGGCGACCTCACTCCTTGGGCGCGTCAAGGTGTGTTGCTACTCAACGCGGTACTGACTGTGGAAAAGGGCAAGCCCAACTCCCACAAGGACAAAGGTTGGGAAAAGTTTACCGATGCGGTAATTCGTCACCTAAACGAGCGGGAGCGCGGAATTGTTTTTATGCTTTGGGGCGCAAACGCCATTGCAAAACGACACCTGATCACAAACAGACAACACTTGGTGCTTACTGCACCACATCCAAGCCCACTTTCGGCATATCGCGGATTTATGGGGTGCGGACATTTTTCCAAGGCGAACGAGTTCTTGGCACTTCAACACAAGGAGATAAAGTGGTAAAATGAGCAGAGCTTTGATGACTATCCACGGATTTTTGACGGACATCAACGATTTTGGCAGGTTGTACGAACACTTGGGTATGTACGACAAGGTTGTTGCATGCAAAATTCCCGGTCACAACGGCAAATTGGATTTTAGAAAGTTCACGGTGGAAAACACCTTGAAGGCGGTTTTGCACTGCTACGACGACCTTGCAAAAAACTACGACGAGATTGACGTTGTGGGGTTTTCCATGGGTGGCGCGCTGACAACCTACCTTTGCACTCAACGCAACGTGCGCAAAGCGGTGTTGGTTGCGCCTGCAAACAGATATCTTAACCTGTCTAGCCCACTTGCAACGTTAAAGTTTTACCTGCGATTTGTTGGCTCGGTGTACACCAAAACGGTTGGCTCGCTAAAGGATCGCATTTCCAAAACGCAAAAGGCCTTGACACCCTACGTGGAAAACACCTTGGCAACAAGCAACATGGCCCTAAAAAGGTTCTTTCCGCATTTGAACATGTACACCTTTAACACCTTTGCCAACATCGTTAAAACTGTCAATACCGAGGTGGAGGCGCACGCGCCCATCGACACACCAATACTTGTTATTTGGGGCGAGTTGGACGAGCTTGTTCCACAAGCGTCGTTGGACTTTTTGTCCAAGCAGTTTGTCAACATGCAAACCATCATCTACAAGGACGTTGGACACCTACTGATGCTTTCCAACCGCGATGGCGCTTTTATCCAAACGGCGGTAAAATTTTTGACGGATGGCAAGGTGGACAAAGAAATTCCACCAAGACAGGCCAACAAATAACAAAAATGACCGCAAAATGTTGCCAAAATGTGCAAATTTAAGTACAATTTAAGCAACGAGAAATATATTGGATACAAACAACTGTAAAATTGCATTGTTTGGCAACCCATCACTTGACAATATGCACCACAATTGGGCTATTGCAAGGGCAAACTTGGCACAAAACGTGCCGTGCAAAAGGACAACGAGTTTGTCCCAAAGGAGAAACAAATGCTACAACTTAGCAACATCACAAAAAGATACGAAGCAGGCGAACTTTCCGTAGATGCTTTGCGCGGTGTGTCACTTGACTTCCGCAAGAGCGAGTTTGTTGCCATCCTTGGCCAATCGGGCTGTGGTAAGACAACACTCTTGAACATTATTGGCGGACTTGACAAGTACACCACAGGCGACCTCATCATCAACGGCAAGTCCACAAAGGACTTCAAAGATCGCGATTGGGATACCTACCGCAACTACACCATCGGCTTTGTGTTCCAAAGTTACAACCTCATTCCCCACCAAACGGTTTTGCAAAACGTGGAAATTGCTTTGGCGCTTTCCGGCGTGAAAAAGGCAGAGCGCCGTCGCCGTGCAATGGAGGCTCTTGACCAAGTGGGACTAAAAAACATGTACCACAAGCGCCCCAGTGAAATGAGTGGCGGACAAATGCAACGTGTTGCAATCGCGCGTGCCATCGTCAACAACCCCGACATCATTTTGGCGGACGAGCCAACTGGCGCATTGGATACCGAAACAAGCGTACAAGTAATGGACATTTTGAAGGAAATCTCCAAAAAGCGCTTGGTTGTTATGGTAACACACAACCCCGAACTTGCCGAGGCATACGCAACACGTATCGTGCGCATGCTGGATGGTTTGGTAATTTCCGATAGTAACCCACTAACTCAAGACGAATTACTGGAGCAACGCGTTCACGAGGACGTTGCGCTTGTTCAAGAACAAAAGCAAGGCAAAAAGCAAAAGCGCAAGGACAAAAAACCAACGTTATCATTTTGGACGTCCTTTATGCTATCTTTGAAAAACTTGTTTTCCAAAAAGGGACGTACCATCCTTACAAGTTTTGCTGGTAGCATTGGTATCATTGGTATTGCGCTGATATACGCTGTGTCCACGGGTATGTCCGGCTACATCAACTCCGTTCAGGAAGAAACACTTGCCTCCTACCCACTCACGTTGCAACAATCCAATGGGGATATGTCGGCAATGTTCCAAGTGTTTGCTGCGGGCGCACAACCTGGTGGCGACCACGAAGTGGACGACAACATCTACGAAAAACTTGCCTTTTACAACTTGACAAAATCCCTTAGCGAAAAATCCCAAAGCGAAAACGACCTCAAGGGCTACAAGGCGCACTTGGATGAGCAACTCAGCAACCCACAAAGCGAAATTTATGACGCCATCAGCGGTGTGCACTACGGCTACAACCTCGACTTGCAAATCTACACCAAAGATACCGAAGGGGAGGTAATCGAAGCGGACACCAAGGACTTGATGATGACGCTACTTGGCGAAATCTACAACGTGGACGTTTCCAACGTGGGCATTGGTACCGGTGGTATGGCGGAAATGATGATGAACTCCGTTTTCGGCATGACCATCTGGGAGGAAATTTTGCCCAACAAGGATGGTGGCGTTGTTAACGACCTCATCAAAGACCAATACGACCTCATCCACGGACGTTGGCCCACTGCCGAAAACGAAATTCTTTTGGTTGTGGACAAAAACAACGAAATTGACGACATGACCTTGTACGCACTTGGCCTAAAGTCCACCGAGGAAATTGAGGCAATCATCGATGCGGTAAACTCCGACAAGGAGCCACCTGCAACAACATCCAAAAAGTGGACCTTTGACGAAGTGATGAACCTTACTTACCGCACCATTTTCGAACACGAGTGCTACAACAAGCAAGGAGAAACTTGGTACGACCTGCGCGATCTCGAAGGCGGTTTGGAAGGTTTGTACGAGGACGAAGCCAAGGGTTTGACGTTGAAAATTAGCGGTATCATCCGCCCCAACCCAGATGCATCCAATCACATGCTTGGTGGTACACTTTGCTATACCTACAAGCTTGTTGAACACGTGATTGCAAACTCTCAAAGTTCCGCAATTGCTGATGCACAAAAAGCCAACCCAGATGTTGACGTGTTCACAGGAAAGTACTTCCGTAACAACCAAATTTCCGACCAAGAAAAGGCGGACACAGTTACCGACTACATCGGTAAGCAAGAGGCGCTTCAAAAGCACACGTTGTACGTACAAATTATGACAACTCCAACGGAAGATGAAATTGCCCAAGCCAAGGCGGAACTTGTTGCCAAGGCATCCACCGAAGAAGGCATGAAGGAAATCCGTGCGGAGCTGAAAAGCAAAATGGCGATGTTTAGCCAAACAATGGCCAACTACATCGATACAGCAAGCGACTCGCAAATCATAACAATGCTATCTTCCTACGCGCCAATGAAAGCGCAAGAAAAGAAATTGCAAAACTACCCCGATGCAAACAAGTACTTCCCAACGCCAGCCTATGCCGACGATATGTATACCGAACTTGCCAATGCCGACGTGGAAACAAAGGCAAGATGGTTCGACATTGTTATTGAGTTTGCCGACACAACCTACGACGACAACCTACTTAAACTTGGTTGTTTGGATATTGCTAGTCCATCTAGCATCAGTTTGTACGCATCTAGCTTTGAAAACAAACAAGTTATCGAGGCGGACATCGACAAGTTTAACGAAGGCAAGGAAGAGGACCAACAAATCAAGTACACCGACTACGTTGGACTACTGATGAGTGGTATCACAACCATCATCCAAGCCATCACCTACGTGTTGATTGCGTTTGTTTCCATCTCCCTTATCGTTTCCTCCATCATGATTGGCGTAATCACCTTGATTTCCGTACAAGAACGCACCAAGGAAATTGGCATTTTGCGTGCGGTGGGCGCATCCAAGCGCGACGTTGCAGGCATGTTCAACGTGGAAACGGTTATCATTGGTTTTGCATCCGGCCTGATTGGTGTGCTGTTCACGTACCTGTTCTGCATACCTTTGAACGCAATTTTGTTCGCATTGACAGGTCTTGCAAGCTTGAAGGCAGTTTTGCCGGTAGGGTTTGCCGTGATACTTGTTGCCATCAGCATGTTGTTGACGCTGATTGCTGGCATCATTCCGTCACGTAGCGCAAGCAAAAAAGACCCTGTTGTGGCTTTGCGCACCGAGTAAACAATTTGTAAACCCTTTATCAAACAACAAATTCCCCCTTACTTTGGCAAGGGGGAATTGTGCTAAACAAACCTACAAACAAACATGAACTACCATCAACTTTTAGAAAAAATTTTTACCGATTTCGACAACGCGCACTACGACATACTTTGTGACGTGATGATGACTTCCAAGCAACATGCCGAAAAAATTTTGGCCAAGTACGACACAAGCAACCTCACAAAGGAGCAGTTTGACCAACTCAAACAGTTGATTGTCGACCGCGAAGTAAAGGAGTTTTTGGAGTTTGTGGAGCGCCACAAGGACGTGTTGGACAGCGACATGACGGACGGCGAAAAGTTCCGTGTGCTTTTTGAAAGGTGCGACAACCCATACCTCACGGAAAAGGAGCGCACTTTGCTCAAAAAGCGCATCCGTAGGCACATCTACGACAACGAGGTTTGCAAAATTTTGTCCAAACTCGTGGACGACTTGGGGCTTGGTAAAAAGAAACAGTAAACTCCGATGTCAACAAAACAATACAATTTTGCTTATTACTTTACCAAACTAAATACGAACAATAAAAAGGACACACCAATTGGTGCGTCCTTGTTTTTTTTGTCAATTTGCAACTATCAAAGCAATTTTGCTATTTTTGCATGACGGAATCCAATATACCTTGGATAAAGCCCATGATGTTGCCCAAACCGCCAAAGGCAACAACTACAATCACTACAAGAAGTGCCGTGCAAAAGTAACTGCGCGCAAAGGAACGGCGGTTGATGTTGCCACCACTAAGCGCGTGGATAATCAAGCAAAGTGTGCCCAAAATGGGGATGGAGTACAAAATTGTCAAGCCCCAGTAGCCCCAAGCGGACAATGGACGATATTTTTCTGGAAGTTGGTCTATTTCGTTACGTTCGTTTGCTGTCATGGTGTTGCCTCCTTTTGGATGTGTAAATTTGTTTTGTATCAACTTGCACCATCAAGCGCAACTTGTTTGCTAAATTGCGTAGATAATGGCAATAAGCGCCATCATTTCCGAGCGGGACAAAAAGCCATCAATGCGGTACTGCGTTTGTCCGCCAAAGTTTTTGATGGAGTTTGCGTCGAAGCGCGCGATGGTTTGACCGCTAAAATTGCGAACTGTATCGAAGGAAACTGTAAGCAAAGTGCGACCGCCAAAATCCTTGATGCGCTCGCCATCGAATGTGCAAAGTGTACGGCCGGCAAAGTCTGTCAAGCGGTTGCCGTTTATGATGTATTTGGTCATGCCAGAACTATACTCCTTGATGCGACCGCCTTCGATTCGTAGCAAATTTTGACCAGCAAAGTTTTTTAGATATGCCATGGTTATTTCTCCTTGGTTGTGATTGTCACCATTGTACCACAAACAATCGCCAAAGTAAATACCCAAAAATGGTACGCAAATGAAATGTGTTGACAGCGAGAATAGGCACCGCACTACGGAGAAATATATCCAAATGTAAATCAGCAGAGAAAATCATATCTCTGCTGAAATTTGTAAACTATGCTATACCAACCCATTTATACGGGACTGTCACTTAATGCGATTGCCTTCGTAATCAATTTCGTAATAGTTATCTACAAAATCGTAAAGACAAATAGCATTCTCCTTCATTTCAAACGATTGTTTGCCCGTAGCGGACACAAGAATATCCAATCCGCAAAAAGTCCATTTTTCTACAAAGTCAAAGTTCAACATGGTGATTGCCATTTCGCCGTATAGTATGTATCCATTATCAACTTTGTAAATGGCAAAATTGCAACCAAAACTGCCCAGTTTGACATGGCGAATAATAGCGCCATCCACGATGTTTATTTGAACAATTTCTTGATTTAGCAAAACCGTCAAAGTGTTGTTATCAAGAATAGCACAATCTTCGTCACTTATCAGCCCAAAGCCAATCAAAGCAATGCTAAATTGTTTGGAAAACATATCAATGTGTATGGCCAATGTTTTGGTAAAATCACTACGGCTATAATTGGCGGGATTTAGCACCACATCGTAATGACGATTGTCGACAGAGCCAATCGTATATGTTTTATCAACAACTATTTCGACAATGACATTGTCGCTTTTCAATATCATGTAGACCTCCACAATTTCGCTAACTTCAGCATTGTATCACAACGCCTTTGGTAAATTTGTGCCAAGTTGTACAATTTTGTACTTTGTTGTGATTTTATTTACAAATTTGGGTGATTTTTTGCTTTGTTGTACAATTTGGTACTTAGTTGTACACATTTGTTCTTGTTGGGTTAAACCTATCCCAAGTTGTACAATTTTGTACATTTGTGTAAAAATCTATCCTTTGGTGGGAAAATGTGTACCAATTTGGATAAAGTTGTACTTTTGTGGGAAAATTGCCGATACGTGGTGGATTTTGGGGTAAATCGCGCTTGTACAAATTTGGGTAAAATTGGGTAAATTTGTACGATTTGGGTAGTTTGGGTGCAAAGCTGGGGAAACTACTCCTCGCGAGTTTTGATGATTTGTACAGGGTTGATTTTGCGAATTTTGAGCATGGGGAAGGCAAATGAGATTGCACTCAAAAACAAAATCAAAACACAGTTGATGATGGCAATTACTGGAATGAAGGTTAAAAATTGAGCATTTAGCACAACGCTGTTTGTTGCCAAAACCTGCAAGGAATCCACAAGCACGTCGTTTGCCACGTCGATAAACAGCCAGTAACCCAAAACGGAAAGCACCACTGTGCACAATGCGAGAAGCAACAGTTGGAATCCAAACACCGCGCTGATTGTGCCGTTTTTGCAACCAAGCGCCTTTAGTATACCAATTTCGCGGTACTTGTCCTGTATCATTTTGGAAGCGAAACTAACAAGTAGAAACACCACTCCTGCGCAAAGCAATCCGCCAACAAGTTCGAAAATGTTTACAAACACCTCGACAGCGCGCGTCATTGTGCGCATACCTTCGATAAGGTAGTGTTGGTAGTCGTACTGCAACTCGTCGCACTTGGCAATTACGTTGGGGGTGTTTTCCATTTGGTCGAAGTAGATACCTTGAACGTAGTGGGAGTTTTTGTTGAACTCTTGGAAAAGTTCGTCGGATACAACCATCATCGCGCCTACACCCACAAGCCTGGTGATGCGAACGTTCACTTGGTTGAGTGGGTTTGCAAACTCGTAGTCGTACATTTTGTACTGCGTGATGGTGTTGTCGTAGTCGTGAGGGACAAATTCCTTGATGGTGGCTGGGGTGTAGCTTGTGCCAAAAATTTGGTTGTACACTGTGTAGGACATCACAACTTCGTTGCCATCGAGGTTGTAGGATGGGTTTCCCTTACTGTTGAATACGTATCTGCCAGTTGACAACACCACAGGGATGGACTCGTTGAACTTGGGGTCGGAAATCTTCATGTTGTAGGTCCAAGCCATTGTGCTGATGGGATCTTGTTTGAGGGTTTCCAAATAGTTGGGGTTAAATGTGTAACTAAAACCAAGATGGTCGTACAAATCGTTAAGGAAGTTGAGGTACTCTTTCTTTTCCTGAAGTTCGGCCGCCTCTTTCGCGGTGGAACGATACAACTCGTCCAAAAACTTTTCGTACTTGGCTTTGTAGTCCGTTTTGATGATGCCGTTGATATAGGTGGGCTGCATCAAAGTGTTGCTATAGGTGTATTGACCCAAGATTTTGTCGTAGGTTTGATTGCGGTATCTTGTGGAGTACTTTACAATTTGGTCGGCAACAAAGTCGGTGATGTACACACCAAGTGGGTGGATTTTGTCTTCCGGAAGGACCTTTTCGAACTCCAGCGTACCAAGTTTGTCTACAAAAAATTGTTCGTCTACAAGCATTGTGCCAAAGGTTTCCCTAAAAGTGCCTTTGGTCATGTAAACACCTTGCACACCATTTGCATTTTGGTAAATTGTGACGGGCACCGAACTGTTGTACACGGGGTACACTTTGCTCTTGGAAAACTCTTGCTTGAACAAATCCACGTGGCTTGGGTCGAGCATTTCGTAGTACTTTTCCCCTTCGCGGATGGGATTTGGCAAATCGTTGGTTTTGCTTACAAACAGCGAGGTTTGGTTTTCCTTTAGCATTTCGCGCGCGATAACCTTACCGCTATCAAATGCCATGATGGTTTCCGCAAGGGCCAAAACGACGATGATTACCGCAACGATAAAGCTATACAACGCGATGCGCAGTTTTTTGGATTGCAAGAAGGTTTTGCACAGTTGCCCAACGCTTTTTCTGGTGGGTTTGGCATTGGGTATTGCCACCGTGCGAGCATTTGTTGTGGAGGGTTGCTCCGTTTGGACATACTTATCTTTGACCAAAACAACCTTTTGCAGTTGGTTGTTTTGCAAGTGTTGATTGATTGCGCCAACGTCCTTGTCATCTAGCACCTTGTCGCAAGGATACACAAGTTGGTCTTGCTTGAAAAGTATCTCGGTGGAAAAGTTTGCATTGCGACTTTGGTCGGAAACTACCTTTCCTGCGGAAAGTTGGATGATGCGGTCGGCGTAGGTGTAGGTGTCGATTGTGTTGTGGGATACGATGATAATAAGGCAATCTTGCGCCAACTCTTTCAATAGGTGGATGATAGACGTTGCTGTGACGTTATCCAAGTTGCCCGTGGGCTCGTCCGCAAGAATCAAGCGTGGTCTTTTTACAATGGCGCGAGCAATGGCAACGCGTTGTTGTTCGCCACCGGAAAGTTCGTCGGGGTAGCGGTTTTCGTAGCCGGCAAGTCCCACCCTTTCCAAAGCAGTTGCAACTTGACCGTTGTCCTCTTGGCCGATAAGTTTCAACGAGAGTTGGATGTTTTCCTGTACCGTCATCTCTTCCAAAAGGTGGTAATCTTGGAAAATGAAACCAATGTGGCTACTGCGGTAGTTGGAAAGTTGCTTGTCGGTGTAGTTGGTGATGTTGTTGCCATCGACAACGATGTTTCCTTCCGTTACCGAGTCCAAACCGCCAATCAGGTTGAGCAAGGTGGACTTGCCCGAGCCGAACTTACCAATTACAAACACTAGACCGTTGTCTTGCAAGGTCAAATTGACGTTGTCCAGCGCCTTGTGTTGGCTCTTTTTCTTGGCGTGGTAAATTTTTGTGACGTTTTTGATTTCTATCATCTTGCACCCCAGTTTGCGCAAAGTTTGCGCTTTGTTAAGAAAATTGTATCATAAAATTTGTGCGCAATGCAACAAAATTACGCCAACAAAATGGCAAGTTTTGCACTCAATCTACGCAAAAAAGGAAAGCCCAGTTGGACTTTCCTTTTTGCATTACCTGTGATTTTATTTTTAGTTAATTTGCACTAGCTGAGCAAAATTCTGTCGTTTTGTTGACCGATTTCGCGGAACTTTTTGAGTAGATCATCCACCGTGAGGTTGCGTTTTTCCTCACCGCTGGCTGTGTAGATAATTTTGCCTTCGCTCATCATGATGAGTTTGTTGCCCATTTCGATGGCGTCTTTCATGTTGTGGGTGATCATCACGGTGGTTTGGTTGTTGCGCGAAGTGATATCGCGTGTGAGCGCAAGTACCTTTTCGGCTGTTTTGGGGTCAAGCGCTGCTGTGTGCTCGTCCAAAAGCAAAAGTTTGGGTTTGTTCAAAGTTGCCATCAGCAACGTTAGCGCTTGGCGTTGACCGCCACTTAGCAATGCTACTTTGGTGCTCATGCGACTTTCCAAGCCCAAGCCAAGTGTTTTGACAAGTTCGGTAAAGTGCTCTTTGTCCTTTTTGGTAACGTTCCATCTTAGGCCGTGGGATTTGCCACGTTGACTTGCAAGGGCAAGGTTATCTTCGATGTTCATGCTGGCAGCCGTACCCTTCATAGGGTCTTGGAAAACACGCGAAACAAACTTTGCGCGTTTGTGTTCCGACATTTTGGTAACGTCCACACCATCTATCAGGATGTTGCCACCTTCCACGCCAAAAACGCCTGCAATGCAGTTGAGCAAGGTGGATTTGCCTGCGCCATTGCCACCGATAACCGTTACAAAGTCCCCTTCGTCAAGGTGCAAGTTTACGCCACCAAGGGCAACCTTTTGGTTGACTGTGTTGGGGTGGAAAACTTTTAGCAAATTTTGTACGTCAAGCATTGTTTTCACCTCCGTTAGATTGATTGTCGCAGTTTAGGTCGGCAAGGACAAACTTAGACTTGTTGAACTTTTGTTTGAAATGTGGTACTGCAAGGAACACCGCAACAAGTATTGCGGAAAGAAGTTTAAGTAGGTCAGTATCCCACTCCAAACAAATTACAAGTTGGTAAACAAGGTAGTACACGATGGAGCCCACCACCGCGCCAATCAGTTGTACGGCAAAGTTACTGCTGATTTTGGAAACGATAACGCTACCAATGATAACTGCCGCAAGACCAATGACAATTGCGCCACGGCCCATGTTGATATCTGCCGAGCCATTGTACTGACAAAGCAATGCGCCGGCAAGCGCTACAAGTCCGTTGGAGATTACCAACGCCAAAACCTTGGTTGTGTTGGTGTTGACGCCTTGCGCGCGAGCCATTTCTTCGTTGCAACCTGTTGCGCGGATTGCACAGCCAAGTTTTGTGCCGAAAAACCAGTACAAAATGCCAATTACAACGGCAACAAATGCCACCAAAATAATGATGGACGTGCCAACGTCTGCTCTGGCAACAAGCAACTGTTTGCCAACAAGGGAGATTGTTGCCTTGCCCATGATTTTCAAATTGACAGACCAAAGTGCAAGTTGTGTCAAAATACCACTCATAATTGGTGGAATACCCATCTTTGTGTGCAAAAGTGCCGTCACAAGTCCGCAAAGCATACCGGCAACAAATGCCACCAAAATGGCAACACCGGTAGGAACGTCGTTGGCAAGTAGCACAGCGCAAGTACCTGCGCCCGTTACCATCGAGCCGTCAACTGTCAAGTCGGCAAAATCCAAAATTTTGTAGGAAATAAACAAACCTATCGCCATGATACCCCAAATCAACGCTTGTCCAATTGCTCCGGGAAGGGCGTTCAAGTAAACCATATAAACCTCTGTTTTTGTGTAGTGTTAGTTGGAAAAAAGTTACAAAATGCAACACTAATCAATTTTGAGAGTTGCCCAAATGATTAGTAGATTTGGTTTTGCAAAATGTTTTGCTCTAAATTATTCTTCAATAACAACGTAGCCTTCGGGGATGGTGATACCAAACTCCTCGCAACGACTAGCAACGTACTTGTAGGTTGGGTTTGTGTCTGTTGCGATTGCCAAAGTGGAAATATCCTTTTTGCCAAGCAAAACGTCTGCTGCCATTTGGCCGGTGATTTGACCAAGGCGGAAGTAGTCGATGGAAAGTGTTGCTACACCACAACCCTTGCAGATGCCCTCTTCGCCGGCAACAACTGGTTTTTTGTTTGCACTGCAAATGCTATCAATAAAGGTTGCGTTGTTTGCAACGATGTTGTCGGTAGGAACGTAGATAACGTCACTCCAGGCGCAAGCTTGTGTGGTAACTGCCTCTAGGTCGCTTGTGTCGATAAAGGAAAAATCCCTTGTTTCGATGCCATTTTGTTTAAGAACGTTTGCAATCTCCGTCACTTGGTACAAACTGTTGGATTCGGCAGAGCAGTACAACAAACCAACTTTTTTCGCATTGGGGAACAATTCAACAATCATCTCGGCTTGCTTATCCAATGGAGCAAGGTCGCTTGTGCCACTTACGTTTCCACCAGCAACACCAGTCCAATCCTTGATGTTAAGTGCGGATGCGTAGTCGGTGATGGATGTGCCCAAAATGGGGATGTTGCGTGTTGCGCTAACGGCGGACGTCAAACTTGCAGTTGCATTTGCAAGAATCAAGTCTACACCTTGCGCAACGAACGTGCTTGTGATTTGTGCGCAGGTATCAGGTTCGCCATTGGCATTTTCTTCTTTGAATACTACTGTGCGACCTTCCGCCTCGAGGGCCTTTTTCAAACCATCCTTGAATCCTTCGGTTGCGGCATCCAACGCTGGGTGTTGGATGAGTTGACAAATACCAACGGTGTACTCGGCTTTGTTTGGATCAATTGTGACTGTTGGCGTGCAAGCAGTCAAGCAACCAAGTGCAAAAATAACCAACAAAACTAGTGCTACAAGTGTCTTTTTCATAATTTTTTCTCCTTCGAGTGAATTTATTACATAACAACGAAACCACAAGATTGCGCAGTGTTATCTCATCAAAAACTACAATATATTGGAGTAAGCACTGTGCTTGTGAACAATAGATTGTTGTTTAGCGTAGCGGTTTGACGAGAAGAATGCAAGCAAGGGACGTGTTATTGCGAATGAGCATACCTGGAGGGTCTGTGATTGAGCAAAACACGGATGATTGCGAAGCATTGTTCCGTCAAAAAACGACAAGATATTGTGAGCAAGCACAAAAACAAAAAAAACTCTTCCGATTGCTCGAAAGAGTTAAGTAAAATGCTAAAAAATAAATATTAGTTACAATCTACTTTTTTCCATCGGCAATCGCTACTGTTACATTTTTGTAAAGTAGTAGTAAAAGTAGTATGCAACTGCAAACATACGTTGTGCCATGGAAAAACTTCCTTTGTTTTGTAATAATGGCATTAGTATAGCCCTTTGTTTTGCAATTGTCAACTGATAATACATCAAAAATCAAAGAAAAATTCCTTTCACTTTTGCCAATTACAGCAAAAACAACAAAAACAAACAAAAAGGGACGCAAAAATTGCGTCCCTAAATAAATGTGCAAAAATCAGTCTTGTGTGCCAATTTCCAATGCGAGTTGCATCATTTCGTGGAAGGAGTTTTGGCGCTCCTCGGAGGAAAGTTCTTCGCCGGTTAGAAGATGGTCGGAGATTGTGCAAATGCAAAGCGCCTTTTTGCCAGCGCGTGCGGCGTTGAGATAGAGTGCAGCGGATTCCATTTCTACTGCCAAAACACCCATCTTGCCCCAAACTGCGGAGCCTGCACCATCATCGTAGAATGTGTCGCTTGCCAAGATGTTGCCAACCTTGTAGGTTACGCCCATCTTTTCTGCTTGAGCAACTGCCTTTTGCAAAAGGTCGAAGGAGCAAATTGGAGCAATTGTGCCGGGCATACCAAATTGGTGAGCGTAGTTGGAGTTTGTGCATGCGCCTTGGCCGAAAACAAGGTTGCGCACCTTCAAATCTGGATGGATTGCGCCAGCAGAACCAATACGGATGATGTTTTCCACACCGTAGAAGTTGAAAAGTTCGTAGCTGTAGATACCGATGGATGGAATACCCATACCGCTTGCCATAACGGAAATGCGCTTGCCGTTGTAAAGACCTGTGTAGCCTTGTACGCCACGTACGTTGTTTACAAGTTTGGCATCAGTAAGGTAGGTTTCTGCAATAAATTTTGCGCGGAGTGGATCGCCGGGCATCAAAACTGTTGGAGCGAAATCGCCCAATTTTGCGGAGATGTGTGGGGTTGGGATTGGCATAGGTGTAGCCCTCCTTGAAATAATTTTGTTGATACAATTATACAAGCAGATTGCAAAGTTGTCAATAGGAAAATAAAAAGGGGCAAGTCATGCAACTTGCCCATGTTAAATATTAATGTGATATGTCTTCAATCCCACTAAATATGTCTGTTGGTAGATGTTGTTGTAAACTAAGCACCGCTTTTTCGCTATACATAAAGGATATATACTTTTTTTGATTCCAATTTTTGGTTTCTCCAACCAGCTTTTCGAGCGATACATAAAGCCAACAAGCGTTTACTCGAACATCTTGAACATCACTCCACGCATATTCGGTCTTCACCTTTCCAAACATATTATGCCTTTTAATGCTATACTCATCGATGGTGACATATCGACAGCCAAAAAAGACTAATCCGGCTTCAATCGTGAGCGGTATTAGCAAAAGCATAATGAACGCAACTAGCACAAACTCCCCTACATCACTAGTCCACCAAATGTAAGTTGCTATATCTGCGGTTAGTACAATTGTCCAGCCAATCACAAGCGGCAATCCAACATAAAACTTTTTCATTTAGTTCTCCATATTGTAATAATTTTGTTGATACAATTATACAAGCAGATTGCAAGGCTGTCAATAGGGAAGATTGAATGAGTAAGCGCTGCCACTAGGAAAAATACCGCAAACAAACTTGGCAATTGTTGCTTTTTGTTTTGTTGGATTGACAACGATGGCGCAATGTGATATAACTAATGCGTAGTTGCAAGGGCGCAATAGCCATCCGTTTGGCTGTGCACGTCACAAAGGGTGCAAAGGGTTGCTACGTGCCACTTGCAAATGGACGAAATGCAATTTGAGGGGAAGATATGAAAATTGTCAGATTGATTTTGAACGTTGTTGTTATTGGTGTGTTGGTTGGATTTGCAAGCGCAGACGGCCAACAATGTGCAGGTCTGTTTGGTGCAATTGCCGTTGGATTTGCCTTTTGTGTGTTTTGGGATTTGTTGGAGTTTTTGGATTTTTCCAGCTTTACAGATGGTTTGCGTAGATTTTTGTTTTGGGTTAGTGTGATTTTTGCAATGTTTTGCGCATTTGCGGCATCCTACCAAGATTTGTTTCCACAACCACAAGACATCCACTCCATCCAAGACCTACTAACACACATAGGTGCGTTTTACAGCTACAACATTTTGGAGCGAATCATTGTGTGTGGCGCAATGCCTATGACAGTTGCCACATTGTGGCTTGCAACACTTGTGGACTACTACGATGCACCACGCGGTTTTGTGCCCGTTTTGCCCATTGGTGGCGCTATCATTGGCGGAGTGATTGGATTTGTCATTCAACTGTTGGCCGTCTTTGGTAACATTGTGTTGATTGTGGCAATGATTGTTGTTACAATTTTGGGAACAATACCGCTGTTCAAGTTTTACAAACGCAATGGCTGGATTATGGCAAGCATTGGCGCATCACTTCCAGACGATGACTACAACAACTACAAGCCATCTCGCAAAAGTGGTGGTCGCAGTTACAGCAGTGGAGGCTCTACTTCCTACGGTACAAGCAGTTACAGCGGTGGCACAAGCAAGGCGGAGTACGAAGGCAACCATCAACTGGACTACTACATGGACGACATTGCAAGCGACAACAGTCGTAGTCGAAACCTGCCCTACGGTTGCAGTATCCGCAGCGACGTGTCCTTTTCCCACTACGGCGACGATGCCTACTTTACTGTGGACTTCACGCTGGACACAAGTTGTTGCTCGGCGGAAACACAACACGAGTACGACATGATGATTAGCGATGCGCAAAGCTTCCAAAGGGAGGTTTTGAATGACCTCTTCCGCGAGGGCAAAAACCTGATTGGCCGTTTGAAACAAAAATACAAAGGCTGGCCCGGTGTTAACTTCGAAGTTAAATTGGGCGATATTAGTGAATATTAGTTGACATTTACAAAATGCACTTCAATTTGATTTGAGGTGCATTTTTTTGTTTTGTGTGCTGAAAATTCAATTTGCGGACGAGCACAGCTCGCCCCTACGTTGCTTGAAATAGTTAGCAATCAAAAAAGATTTGTTTGTTGGAAATATCGGGAGGATGGTATCCTCCCCTACAGTGTTTGTAATATTGAACCATTGCAATGAATATTGCAAATCGATATTCCATACTAATGATGTTGTATGCAAAAACACACCACGTGTGCGAGAAAAATAAATTCTGTTGGAAAAAAAACGCACCACGTATTCCCGAATTACATTGCGCACAAAAGAAAAAGCACCTCAAAACGAGGTGCTTTTTTGTTTGGTTGTGTAGTTGTGGACAGCGTCTACTGCGGTAAACGTCAATAGATAAAGTTGTAGGGGCGGATTCCATATCCGCCCGCATTCCATCAACATTGTAGGGGAGGCTATCAGCCTCCCGAAAATAGACGCATGTAACTCAAGCGGGAGGATGGTATCCTCCCCTACGTTGCTTGAAGTAGTTATCATTGCGTTCCATCAAATGCATAGGAATTGAAAGGTTAGTAAAAAGGCCGACACAAAATGCGTCGGTCTTTTAGTTTAGCTGCAAAACCTAAGTTAAGATACAAATTGCTTGCGTAGGCCTGTAATCATAGTTTCTCTATTCGCGTTTTGGTGCGCTAGCATTGAAATGATTAGTAGATTACTGCTTCAATTTTGTAACTGTCGCCACTTGGTACAAATATGATAGCGCTCTTGCCATCGTTAAACTCAATTTTGTATTTTGGACCAATGTATCTGTTTTTGCCTTGTACAAATGTTGATTGTTGCTCGATGATTGTCGCACTCTTGATGTTGCTCTTGTCGAAGAAATAGTCTTCGATGCCTACTCCATAGATCATGAGTTTTGTTCTGTCTACTTTGGGGATAAGACCAAACAAAATTGATCCTGTTTCCTTGAAGCCAAGATATGCCATTGGATATTTAGCGCTTGTCCAATCAGATCCACTAACATAGCCGACTTTGTTGCTGTTGAGTCTTTTTGTTACTTGCATAAAGGTTGCCATTTTTGTTTCCTCCAATATTTTTTTCCTACGTATTGTAGGTTTTTATCTTTGATGGTTGTTTTTATATTTGATGATTTGGTATTGCGAGAATTGATGCCCGCCCATATATAATACCAAACCCACCCTGTCAGTTTTTGACAGTAGCGTCACTCAATTTTGAAATTTTTCAAAATTTTGTAGGTATTGTCCTCTGTGCTGTACACCACTTCCTGCAGGTGGCGTTCCCAAGCAAATTCCTTGATGGTGGATATGTAGCGATAAAATGTGGATTCGGAAATGCCATACTTGTCGTTGCAGGTTTTGCTGTTTAGTTTACTTCCTGCAAGCAAGTCCTCGTACATATCCAACACGATAAATGTCTTTTTCAATGTGTTGTACCAAAGCGCTTTTTTCTCCTTTGATTTGTTTTGCCGGCAAACACATACTACCACAAATTGACAGGGTATGTTGTCGACCTGTTTTGCCAAAATCCAAGGAAATGGCGCTTAGACGTGTGGCAATTTGCAGTTAGTTGCGTAAAAAAACAAAAAAAGCACGAAAAACTCGTGCTTTTGCAAGAAAAATATCTATTGAATTGTTTTTGTCACAGTGTGCAAACAAAATTTCACTCGAACAGTTTGTCGATGGAATTTACCATGTTGCCATTTAGGTACAGTTCGATGTGGACATGCGATGGGTAGGTGTTGCTGTTGAGTGTGCCCATGTCCGTTTTACTGTGCGAACAACTTGCCTCCCAGCGGGCTTCGGCGCCAACGTCCCCGCTGTTTACCGTGCCGATGACTTGCCCCTTTTTGACCGTGTCGCCCACCTTCAAATTGGAGTCTACCACCAAGTACTTGTACACGGCGGTGTAGCCATCGTTATTTGTGATGGAAACAGCGTATGGGTAGAGCAAGTCCTCGGTGATTTCCGTAACGGTTCCGCTAAACATTGCGTAGACCTTTGCACCCTCCTTGCCGTAGATATCGTAGCCGACGTGTGGGCCGTAGGTATTTAGCGTTTGGTTGTGGTAAAAGTCCTCGTTGTGAACAATCACTTGGCCATTTTCCACAGGGAAAGCAAAGTTTGTTTTGCCGTTGTTGGACAATGCGCCTACAACAAGGATTGCTCCTACAACAACCACCAGCGCCACCGCCAATGCCACCAACAGTCTTGGCTTGATGGGTGTGGACTTTGGTTGCTTGGCAACAGCAGTTTTGCCGTGCGCAACGGTGCCGTAGTAGACGTCCGACAACTTGAGTTGAAAGGCGTTTGCAATGTCCACAAGCATCAAAGCATCCGGACAAATAACACCACGCTCCCACTTGGAAACGGCATCCGCCCTTACGCCCAATTTGTCGGCAAACTCCGATTGGCTAAGTGCAAAGTTTTTGCGGATGTTGTGTATGGTTGTGGCAAGTTTTTCGGCGGAGAAAGTCTTGCTGGATGCAGGTGCGCCATCATCTTGCCCCAACAACGTTTCGATGGAAACATCCAGTTGTTTGCAAATGCTATCAAAGGTGCCGATGTCCGGCAGTACAATGCCCCGCTCCCACTTGGATACAGTTTGAAAATGCACCCCAAGTTTGTTGGCAAGTTGCTCCTGCGTGATGCCCCTTTCGGTACGCAACCTTTTTAGTGTTTGATTGAAAGAATAACCTTTGTCCATTAGTTTTACACCTTTTGTTTGAAAAGACGGATTTGGGTTACACCTGCTTTGTGCAACTCCGTTTGGTAGTATTATACCACCAAAGTTGGACGTTGTAAATACACAACAGCAAATTGTGGTGGCAAATGGTGTCCGTTTTGCACAAAAACACACCACGTGTGCGAGAAAAATAAATTTTGTTGGCAAAAACAACAAAGGCAAGCCGATTGACCTGCCTTTGTTTTAGATGTTTACATTTAGTTGGGAAGTTCGCCATCAAGCGATACCGAAACGCTACCTTTGGTGCCTTCCGTCGCCTCGATTATGACGTACACCTTGTAGCCCTTTTCCACATAGCCACCGCGTGCTGTTACGCTTTGGCCAGCGGTTACCTTTGCCAATTGCTCCTTGACACCAAGAGCATCGTAGTACAAAGTTAGTTCCCCTTCCTCCACGGTGATGGAGTAGGCAATGTCCCCTTCGCCTGGCTCGGTGCGTCTAACCTTGAACACCATTGTGCCGGTAAGTCGATCGAACTTTGCCGAGCAACTGTTTGTTGTGTGGTTTGTTATTAACATGATTGCCTTGTAGGTACTGGTGTAGGGCTCGCAAGCCGTCAATGTTAGCAACATCACCAACAGTAGCACTACTGTCAAAAATTTTTTCATACGTGTAACTCCTTTGCAAATTTTCTAATTTGGCTCTATCGTAAAAGATGGTTGATTGTCTGCCCTCTCAGTCAGCTAACGCTGACAGCTCTCCCAAAGTGAGAGCCCTTTTTACATTCGCAGTCCTTTTGCTATGCAAAACAACTAGAGTTTGAAGTGCACCTTCAATTTCGTCAAACTCTACTCTTCCTCGCTAACGGCGGAAGTGATTGTCTTTTTGGAGGACTCTTGGCTGTGCTTGTCAATTTTGCCGGCGCTCTTTTCGGTGGAGTGGGTAAGGTTACCTGCGCCACCAACACATCCGCCAAGACATGCCATGCCCTCGATAAAATTGCCATCAAGGATGCCTTTGTTGAGTTTCAACAATGCCAAGCGACACTCTTCAAGGCCGTTGCAAACAACCGGTTTCAAGTCGAAATTGACGTTTTGCTCCGCCATGGCTTGCGCTACCGCTTGACTTAGTCCGCCACTACGCGCAAAGATGCGACCAAACACCGATGCGTTGTCCAAGGGGGATTCCTCAAGTGTTGTCAGGTCCACGTCCTTGCTATCAAACAGCGCTTGTAGTTCCTCGAAGGTAAGCACGCAATCGACGTAGTCCTTTACGCCATCCAGTTGTGCCTCCGCCTTTTTGGCTGTGCATGGGCCAACAAAGATAACCTTGGCGGTTGCATCTTGTTGCTTGATGTGCTTTGCAAGCGTTGCCATTGGGGAGAAGTTGTGGGAGATTTTGTCCACAAGTTGTGGAAAGTTGTTTTGTACGTACTTTACAAATGCAGGACAGCAGGAACTTGTCAAAACACCCTTTTGGGCAAGTTCTTGCGACTCGGCAAGGGCAACCATATCGGCGCCAAGGGCAGTTTCTACAACGTCACTAAAGCCCAATGCTTTCAAGCCGGAAACAACTTGGCCAAGTTTTGCGTGGGCAAATTGGCTGGCAATGGCTGGTGCAACAATAGCGTACACTTTGCCGTTGGTGTTTTGCGCGCTCTTCAACGTGTTGATGGCATCAACAATGTAGGACTTGTCGGAAATGGCGCCAAATGGGCATTGGTAAACACACGCACCGCATTGAATGCACTTGTTTGCATCGATTGTTGCTTCCAAGTCGTCGTTCATGGAGATTGCCTTTACCTTGCAGGCATTTTGGCAGGGGCGCTTTCTGCTTACGATTGCCATGTAGGGGCAAACTTTGGCACAAGCACCGCACTCGCGACACTTGGATTTATCGATGTGGGCAACGTGGTAGCCGTCAAAAGAGATTGCGCCAAACTTGCACACGTCTTCGCAACGGTGCATAAGGCAACCACGGCAAGCATTGGTAACTTCGAAGCCACCAACAGGACACTCGTCGCAGGCAATTTCGATAACCTCGATCACGTTTGGATTGGATTTGTCGCCACCCAACGCCAACTTTACGCGCTCGCCAAGGATTGCGCGCTCCTTGTAGACACAGCAACGCATGGTTGCTTTTTTGCCGGGGACAATCATCGCGGGAATATCCAAGATGTTATCCAGCAGTTGGTCGTTCCAAGCAAGACGAGCCACTTCGCGTAGCACTTTGTACTTTAGGTGTTGAACTTTTGTATCAAATTTATGCATAGTTATCTCCTCAACGATACGTTTGTGCAACAATTATACCACCACTTGCAAAATATTGCAAGACTTGATACCAAAGTGTAACGGGTGGGAAGAAAGTAAAAAGAGCAACAAAAAACCTCATCCGTTTGGATGAGGTTGTAAATACGAAATAGTTAATCTAAAATCTAAATCTTCTTCGAGTTTGCAATTTACGTTTTATGTAGATCGGCTCTCTGGTGGTTTGATTGATGTACTTTTTGTGCGCCATAAATATATCATTGATTGATAGAACATCATCCGCTCCGATTCCTAATGTCTTTAGCAAATTTTCTCTTTTTATATAAAATGGATTTGTATCCCAAGGATCTATACTTTTGGGCTCAAATTTCTTTAAGAACAACAGTATATCTTCTTCTTGTTGTGGATTGGCGGGAACATCTGTCTTATATTCAATAAATACGCATACACCATTTAATGTAGGAATATGGAATTCTCGCCGTGCTCTTTTCCATTCCAAGGTCGTTAAAAAAGGATTTACAGTTTTATATGTTGTGTAACCACTCTTCACTTTGTTTTGAGAATCAAAAACCCATATTACCGTATAACCGCAAGCCAAATAAAAATTATTCCTTTCCATTATTTCTGCGGCCGTTATTGGACTGTGCTGTAATTCAACAACAAATTTATTTATTAAAACATCTGCACGATGTTTTACGCCAAATTTTTCAACAACCACTTCTCGGCATTCTTCTGGAAATAAACATTGCCAATTATAATGCCATTCGCTCATATCGTGTTGCCAAGTGTCAAGACACTCCGCACCCTTTTTGTGGGCAAAATGTCGTTTGACCGCTAATGAATCTTTTGCTTTGATTATTAGTTTTTCTCCACAAATTGGGCAATAATATTGCTTTGACTTGTCTGCGTCGTTTATGTCAACACGTTTTTTGCTTTCATCATACGCTATAAACATAAATTATCTCCAAATAATACTAGTTCAATCTAAAGTATAGCACAAAAAACATGGCCTTGCAATAGGAAACATTCTTAATCGCAAAAGGTTGCCCTATCATACAACGGAATTTTTGCAACAAAAAACCTCATCCGTTTGGATGAGGTTGTGGTGGGGAGTATTTGGTCTATAGCGAACGGAAAATGCGAACAATAAATAGACCTCTTTTATCCTATAAATTTTACAGCATAAACTCTGCTTGGTCTACAAATTGCCAAGCTTGTGCAACAATAGCAATCTAGGCAATATCAACATTCCAGCACAACAGCAGTACAAGTGATTTACCAGAGCAACATAAATACTTTGATAAACAATAAACAAGAGCAATCTATCAAAAGATTGCTCTTGTTTTATTACAAAGCGATGCTCAATGCAATTAGCAACAAACCAATAAAATAGAAGAAGCTGTTAGCTCTTACAATCCATTTGTTGTTTTTGATAATAAACTTATCAACAGTTAAGATAAAGTCGGAAATCATAAACATTACTGATCCGATGCCTAATACCAATGTTCTTACGGATGGCAACAAAATGATAGAGCCGATGCCGCAAGCACCATGTAGCATGATTGATGACAAGTAGAATGTCATTGGCATTTTCATCTTGCCCAACTTGAATACCTTTGGCCATTTGTTTGAAGCAAAGATAAAGCTTCCCAACATAAATGCCCAAATCAACAAAATCCAGTAGAAGTTAGTAAACTTCAAACCTGAATCTACAAATAGTGTAAAGTAGTAAATTGCAAAGATAAAGTTACCTGCTAGGAAGTAGTCGCCGCCCCTGTTTAGGTCAAATACCAAGAAGATATCTCCCAAATAAGCAAAGAACAATGCAATTAGGAAAATCAAATCGACACTTACAAATTGATAACCTTTTACAACATACGTAACAATGGCATATACCAGGTACATAGTAGCCATGATGTATTTGTTGATAGCGCGAATCCACAAATCCTTTTTGGTGGTTTTATCTGCAATATCGTGACCTGGTCTAGTAAAGAAATATGCAACTAGAAATAAACAATAGATAATAATAAACGCAATCATACTAAATCATTTCTCCTGCTACAAATGGAGGTACATCAATTTCCAAATCGCTGTCGGGGTATGTGCAGCATGGGTGAATGTAACCAAACTTTTTGTCAGCTGCTCGTCTTGACTCGTACTTTTCTGGAGTTGTAACCTCGCCTTTAACAAGTCGAGAGTGACAGAAACCACAACTACCGGACTTACATCTAACTGGAGCAGCCAAGCCTGCTCTTTCCATAGCGCATACGAGAGTTTCGTTTTGGTATGCATCAACTACATACACTTGATCTCTGATATGTACAGTCAACTTAAACACTTTTGGTTCAACAAATTGTCTATCGCCAATGGAGTTGTGTTCTTGACGGATACTATGTCTATCCAAACCGAGTTTAACAAATTCGTCTGTTACAAAGTTGTACATAGCATCTGGACCACACATAAATACACTGTATTTAGCTGGAACATATTTGCTGATTAGTTCTTTTGTGATAAATCCATGTTCGTATCCATCGACTTCTTCGTGAGATAAAACTGGAATAACCTTGATTTTTTCGTGTTTTACGGAGTCCAAGTCTATCAACAAATCACTTCTTGTTCTAACACCATAGAACACGATCAAGTTGAAATCGTCGGAGCCTTCGATAATGCTCTTGATCATGGATATAAATGGAGTGATACCACTACCACCGGCGATAGCTACGATAGTTTCTCTATCTCTAATGTTGTCGTAGTAGAAGTCGCCAGTAGGTTCGCCAACAACAACTTTGTCGCCAACTTTAGCTTCTTCCAACAAGTAAGCGGAGAACAAACCTGCTTTTTGAACGATAACTTCCATGATACCTTGCATAGCTTGGTATGGGGAGGAAGAAATGGAGTATGGTCTAGTGATAAAGGAATCGCCAACTCTTGCAGAGATAGTGATAAATTGACCAGCTCTAAAGTAGGGGAATCTACCATTTTCACTTGTGGATTTAAGTGTGATAATTTTGCAGTTTCTGCCAATTTCCTTGGTGTCAACAATTTCCGCTGGAATTACATTTGGGTGCAACGCCTTGGACAATTCGTTTACGGCGTATGTTTTGGGAAGTGGAGTAGCTGGTGTGTTATCGATAATTCTACGACGATCGTTTGTCATTTCTTGGAAACGCTTGATATCATCTGGGTATTTCGAAAATAACATTTTAGTGGCCCTCCTTTTTCATGTCTGACAAAGTTCTGCATGCTTCGTTATAGCCGGATTTGTATGAGCTTGGGAAGCCCAACAATCTTTCGCCAAAGCCACCACCAATTCTTAAACCTGGAACAAATCTATCTTCTTCAACCATCATGATTCTGTTCAAAAGACCGTCTCTTGGTTGGGACTCGTAACCATAGATTACACCTTGAGGGTGTCCGCAGTATCTAGCATATGTTTGAGGAGTTGCAACGGCAATTTCTTCGATGTGCTCTTGCAAGCTTAGGCCCAAAGCTTCTTCAAATCTCTTTAGCATTGCCAAAGCAATTTGGTTTTTGTGTTTGTAGTAATCTTCTTCCTTTACATCCTTCCACACGTCAGCTGTAAACAATGTTGTACTGTACATAATTGTTGTACCCTTTGGAGAACAATTTGGATCAGCATTGTTCAATACACATGTAGCTTGACCGTAGTTTTCGTACATTGTTTTCATTTTTTTGTACATTTCGGTTGAATCTGAAGACTCGTAAACAAAATAGTTGTGGTCTGTTAGGCCCAATTCCTCGGGAGATTTGTTGAATGCATAGAAAGCCGTAAAACCTCTACCAGCCAACTTACGTGAGTTGGTTAGTTTCAAAGCTCTTTCTGGAACGGCACTTTCGTCCAACAAACGACCATACACAACGTGTGGAGAGCAGTTAGCGATAACGTGCTTTGTTTCCACAACGCTACCGTCGCACAATCTTACACCACAAACGTGTCCTTCTTCGTCGGTAAGGATTTTTGTAACTTCTGTATTGAACCAGATGTCGCCACCCAATTCGTGAATGCGATTTTCAAGCGCCAAGGATATTTCGTGTGATTTCATCGAAGGGATTGCAGCACCGCCGATAATGTAACTGTAAATCATGTTGGCATAATGCAAGAAACTTAGGTTGTCGCCATCAGCACCCAAGTAGCACCAGTAGGCATTGAGGTTATCCACAATGATTTTGGGGTAGCCCAAAGCTTCGAAGGCTTCGTTTACTGTGTAGGAAGCACATCTTACATAGTCGCCATATTTTTCTACCAATACTTTTGGATCTGGCTTACCCTTGCTCTCAGCAAGGTAGTTCATTGCTTCTCTAATTTGTTGGCACAAAGACCAAAAATGTTGGATACATTTCTTTCCGTCTGGGTGCAATTTAGCGTTAGCTTCGGCAAATGCTTCCAAACCAAAAGGCATGGTAAAGTCGTAACCTTCTTTCAAGGAAATCAAACGGTAAGCCTCTTTTAGTTGGATCCATTCAATTTTGTCGCCTACACCCAATTCGTTGAACAACAATCTTGCACTACCGGGATTTTCTGGCGTTTGAATGCCGTTAAATTCGTGCAATGATGCTTCGAACTCGAATCTGCCTCTTACAAAACTTGTAGCAAAACCACCTGGAATGTTGTGTTTTTCGCAAACCAAACATGTTTTTCCGGCACTTAGGATTTTAGCTGCAGCAGCAAGTCCGCCATTTCCAGCACCAATAACTACTACATCATATTTTCTCATGTTTGAAAATCCTTCCTTATTATTTAGTTGGAACTTCTACTGTGTAGGAAGTTACATCTTTAACTACTTCGCCGTCAATTTGCAAAGCGCATGGTTTAGCAAATTTAACTTCGATGTTTTTACCAACGAATGTAGAGCACCAGTCCTTCTTTTTGATATGTTCGCCCTTTTTCAAAGAGGAGAATCTCAACAAAGTAACAATTCTGCTCTTTTTGTAGATGCAGCATACGGAAACTCTGTTTTCTGGATCGAATCTGTTTTGATTTGGTGTTACCATCAAACCGCCACCGTAGTATCTGCCTTTCATAGCGGGAGCAAGCCATACGTGATCAAACTCGTGAACTTCTCCATCAACTGTGATAGTAGCGTGGTTTAGTTTGTAACCACCCAACAATTGTTTGATGGCGATGTTGGTGTAGTTGATTTTCTTTGTAGTGGTCATTCTCATTTCTTCGCCGATTCTACAAGCTTCACCATCCAAACCATAGCCGATACCGTTAAGGAATCTTCTGGAAATACCATTAACGTGAACAATTGGCAAGTTCTTCATAAATTGGTTCAATGGAATCATACCCAATTCGTTGCAGTAAGCTTTGTTATCTCTGTAAAAGTCGTTACCAGAACCACTCTTTACATAGTAACATTCGTTTGCAAATTCGATATCTGCAACGTCGTTTACAAAGTGGTTTAGTGTTCCGTCGCCACCAGAAACGATAATTACATCCTCAGGATTTAAGCCTGCAACAAAAGCCTTCATATCTTTTGTTTCCAAAACGTTGACGTAAGTAACTTCTTCGTTGAGGCATTTTGCCCATTCTCTTGCGTCACTTTCCCCTTGACCATTGTTTGCTTTAGGATTCATTAGCACGTATTTCATATCATTTCCCCCTATGTTTTATTTATTTAGCTAAAATGCATTTTTTAGTGCTGGGATTATTATAATGCATAAAGGCAAATCTTTCAATAGGGAAAGGCGAATTTCTTTCACTTTTGTGCCTTTTTTTTGCTGTTTTGTGCAGTATTTACGCAAAAAAAACTTGCTACTTGAGGATAAAATGCTAGTTGAATGCTTTGTAGGTAAAACGGAGTTATTTGCAATAAAGCCATTTGCAAAACCAATTAAACAAGCCCTGGTAAAGGCCAGGGCTTGTTGTTTTGCAAGAAACCTACAAAATGCAGGCAAATATGAGCAATAAATTTAATTTTGAGCATATACACATGATTGTAAAAATTATTGCACAAAATACGCGACTTGTTTGCCTACCACCACATTTACGGGTTAAGGCGAATAATTGGTGGCTTTAGTTGGCGTTTTGTATAGTGTCGGCTGAAAATAAACAAATCTCGTTCGTTTGAACGAGATTTGTTTGGTGGGGAGTACAGGGCTCGAACCTGTGACCCTCTGCTTGTAAGGCAGATGCTCTCCCAACTGAGCTAACTCCCCATATGGTGACTCCTAGGGGAATCGAACCCCTGTTACCGCCGTGAAAGGGCGATGTCTTGACCGCTTGACCAAGGAGCCATTGTTTTGGTAGCGGCGGTCGGATTCGAACCAACGACCTGCCGGGTATGAACCGGCCGCTATAACCATCTAAGCTACGCCGCCATATTGCTTACATACCTAGGTCGCAAACCCTTGCTACTGTCATAAGCTTACTTATTATACCAAAGGTGTTTGATGTTGTCAACAAATTTACAACTATTTTTTGCGAAAAATTTTTGCACCACTTTTGGCGATTTTTTGCCACTTGTGCAATGATATTGATGCACTCATTGTTGTGTGGAAAAACGCATCATAACGGCCAAACGTGTTGATTTTTTGCTACTTTTTTGCTATAATACACCAAACGAGGTACAATCATGAAACAACCGGAAAAGTGGAAAGAAACCGTCAACCCATTTGAAATACCCTTCCAAAACTTCAAACTCGAACAAGTGCTTGGCTATCCCCACGCGCGAAACGATGTGTTTTACTGCAAGGGATTGTGTTTTGGCGAGCAAATTTTTTGTTTTATTAAGTACGCAAGCAAGCCCGACTCGGACATTGCCAACGAAATTTGCGCCATCCAAAAGCTGGACTTTCCCTTTGTGCCACAAATTGTGGATTGCGATCAAGGCAAGTTTATCGTTACCAAAGAGGTTGTTGGAGAGCGACTTTCCTACTTGCTTGCCAACACAAATGAGCAATCCATCGACTACATGTTTGAATACGGCAAAACTTTGGCGCAAATACACTCGGTGCAAATGGATCACAAAAAGGTGGAGCACCGCAAGTTTTTCGACCTGCCATCGTTGGAGCATCTGCAACAATGGGATATCGAGTTTGCAAAACCATTTTTAGACAACAAGCCAACGCAAGTTGACGAGTGCTTTTGCCATGGCGACTTTCACTACGCAAACATCCTGTGGGATGAGCGCAAAATTTGTGCCGTTTTGGACTGGGAACTGTGTGGAATTGGCAACAAAGAGTTTGACATTGCTTGGGCAATCATCAACAGACCTGGACAAGAGTTTTTGAACACCCAAGAGGAAGTGGACGAGTTTTTGCGTGGCTACCAAAGTGTGTGCCATTGCGACACAATCAAGGTGCACTACTACATGGCTCTGGTGTACTGCCACTTTATTTCCGTCGGCAACAACACCCAATACCAACAATTTGTGCGAAATTGGCTCAAAGCAAACGTTACTTAGCTCAACTTTGCACAATCCACTTTGGCACAAACCTACAGTTGCAAAGCGGACAACTTACAATCTTTTGACAACAATAGGCAAATTTTGCGCAAAAAACATGCAATTGTTTGGCAAAAACCCTTGACAAACGGCAATGTATGATGTATCATATACAAGCATCAAAAAACGGATGCGCACGCAAGTGCCTTATCGCGGGGTAGAGCAGTCTGGTAGCTCATCGGGCTCATAACCCGAAGGTCGTATGGTTCAAATCCTGCCCCCGCAACCATTAAGTAACGGTCTATGAGTATTTACTTGTAGACCCTTACTTAAAATTATAACAATTTCTTAAAAAGGATAGCCGAAATGCTAATATCGGTGTCAGGATAACGACCTGTTTATATCGGAAATATTGGGTCCACCCTTAAAGTTTAACACAGTGAGCACCGTTTTGGGAAGTTTGATGTGCTTATAAAATCTGAACCCGTGGTAGTACACAAATAGGGCACGTGTCATGAAAGTGCAACACGAACTGCGGCTACAAAATGAATTAGCTATTGTTTTGTAGTGACCGAAAAGGTTAACGACGGCTGAAGGAACTTCCACCATTAAAATTAAAGCAGTCAGTTAAAGCTGACTGCTTTTTATTTTGCAAAAATACTGTTAGTTCCTCACGCCATTCTTAAAAAGTAGATATTTGTTCCACTCGCATACACTCTAAGTATCAAGTAATTTGCTTGGTACTTTTTTATTGCAAAAAAAACAGCAGAGATAAAATTGCAACCCTGCCCCACGCGAACTGCGTCCGCTGTGAAAGGAGAACGCAACCATTAAGTATCGAGAGAAATCTCGGTACTTTTTTTGTTTTAGGGTTATGCTTTTGCGGATAGCAAAAGTTGGACGCCGAAGGTGTACAAAGCCCGATGGAGGGCTCCTAGTAGAGCGAAGCATCACCACGAGCAACGCGAGTATAACCCGAAGGTCATGTGGTGACGGGCTGGCTAAATCCTTTGCGTTGAGTCATACCTTTTGACAGCCCTATTCCGTCGCTCCGCTCCTTACAAATTCCCTTCTATACAACCAATTAAGAACGAACTTTTTGTCTAGCAGATACAAGTTCGTTCTTTTCACATTTTCGGCACATTTTAAAGAATATTTATTGTCACGACACATTGACAATGAGAGTTTTATTGTATATAATAGTATCGATTTCGAAAAATGAAAAATTTTAAAGTTTCGAAAGTGGAGCTAGATTTATGAGAATTATAGAGAGAACAGATTATTTGCACAGATTGATAGATTTAAAGGGTACACCAGATATAAAAATAATAACTGGTATTAGGCGTTCCGGTAAATCCAAGTTGATGGAATCATATATCAATTATTTGAAAGGAAATGATAACTCTGCAAACATCATTTTTGTAGATTTTTTCAACCTTAAATTTGAAGAAATCATGGAGTACCACAAACTGCATGACTATGTTGAGTCCTGTTATGTGGACGGAAAGAACAATTATTTGTTTATTGACGAAGTTCAGCTTTGTGAAAATTTTGAAAAAGCAATTAACAGTCTTTACACAAGTGGCAAGTACGATATCTATATAACTGGTTCCAACGCTTTTCTGCTTAGCAACGACTTGGCTACTTTGTTTACTGGGAGATATATCGAGGTTCATGTTCTCCCATTTAGCTTTAAAGAATTTGTTTGCTACTACAGCGAAGAAAGTAACATTGATGAGCTCTTCAAACAATACACCATCAAGGGCGGATTGGCTGGTTCTTACGTATACAAAAACGAGCAAGATAGAGTTAAATATATAAACGAAGTCTACAACACTATTGTAAACCGAGATTTAGTAACCAAATACAAATTGCCAGACACTTACGTTTTAGACCACTTATCTAAATTTTTAATGGACAACATCAGCAACTTGACTTCGCCAAACAAAGTGAGCGATACGCTTACATCAAACAAGATAACAACAAACCATGTTACTATTGGCAAGTATGTAAAATATTTGTGTAATGCGTACATGTTCTACGATGTTAAGCGTTACGATATCAAAGGCAAGAAATATCTTGATACATCAGATAAATATTACCTAAGCGACGTTGGTTTTAGATACGCATTGCTTGGCAGTAGAAACATGGACTATGGCAGAATTTACGAAAATATTGTTTGTTTGGAACTTATGCGCCGTGGCTATGAGATTTATGTTGGCAAACTTTATCAAAAAGAGGTGGACTTTGTGGCAAAACGTGGTAGCGAACAAATCTACATCCAAGTAAGTGACAATATCGACAACCCTGACACATTCAAACGCGAGTACGAGCCATTGTTGAAAATTGCCGATGCTCATCCAAAAATGATTATCGCAAACACAAAACATAACGAATATTCCTACGAAGGAATTAAAATCGTAGACCTTGCACTGTGGTTGTTGAAGAAATAGGCCAAAGTAATTTAAAAACAACGCTACCATTGGAGAAAGACATTATGGAAATATTAAACTATGATTTTACTTCGGAAGGAAAAATAAAAGTTTTAGATCATCCCCTTGGGCAAAATTGGCCAGTTGTATATCTAATTCACAACAAAACAAGCATCTATGTGGGGGAGACTAACAACTTTTTTGCGCGCTTTGGTCAACATTTAGATAACCCCGCACGAAAGAAACTCACAAACATGACAGTTATTTATGACGAAGAGTTTAATAAGTCCGCCATCCTTGACATTGAGCAATCGCTAATACGCTTGTTTAGCGCTGATGAAAAATATACCTTGTTGAATGGCAACTCTGGTCAATCCGCTAAACACAACTACTATCAACGAGAAAAATACCTTAATAAAATAGAGGGAAGCGAAAATGAGAAGGGCATATGGACTCTCCTAGAGGAAATCGGGCTAGCAAAAAATGGCTACTCTTCCATCGTGAATAGCGACCTCTTTACATACTCGCCCTACACTTCCCTAACATTGGAGCAAGAAGCAATATGCTACAGCGTTGTAGAAGATTTAATTGATGGTTTAGAAAACCATAGATATAGGGGAACGTCTTGTATAGTGGATGGTGTTGCAGGTACAGGCAAAACAATCATTGGTGTATATTTGGTTGCACTTCTCGTTAATGCAAATAAGCAGTTGGTTGATATCGATGAGAATGCAGACCTAGATACGTCATCAGTAAAACTTAGAGCTTTGCATAAATTGAGAGAATATGTTCGCAAACATGGCGAAATAAAAATCGCATATGTTCTCCCAATGACATCGATACGCAAAACAATAAAAAAAGTGTTTAGACTTAGCAAAAATGGACTAAAAGCAAGTATGGTCAAGGGACCTACAGAAATAGTTGATGAAATGTACGATATTATTATCGTGGACGAAGCTCATCGCCTATCTAAACGAGAAAATATCGGATGGATGGGAGCTTTTGATGGTGCTTGTAAAAAGTTAAATCTGGATCCGCAACAAAGTAATTGCTTAGATTGGATTGTAAAGTGTAGCAAGTGTAGAGTTTTATTCTACGATCCCACACAACGAATCAAACGATCTGATATTACTCCCTTGGACCTTCGAACATCTTTGGAAAACTCTTTCATGCACACATATCAACTAACAACACAAATGAGATGTGTAGCGGGATCAGGTTACAGTAATTACCTTGCTCAAATTTTTGATTGTTCGCAAGAAACTAAAATGCATTTTGCAAAAGCAGATATCAAATTGTTTGTGTCTGCAACTGAAATGATTGATGCTATCAAAACAAAGAATGACAAATACGGCCTAAGTAGAGTAGTTGCAGGATACTCGTGGGAATGGAAGACGAAAGGACTATCGAGGGAAGAATCCATTAAGCAAGGCGCATACGACATATCTCTTGAAGGAAAGCAATATGTGTGGAATGTAACCAATTGCGAATGGATTTTGAGAAAGGATTCTATCAATGAAATTGGTTGTGTTCACACAACCCAAGGATATGACCTAAACTACGTTGGCGTTATTTTTGGTCGAGAAATAGATTACGACCCTGTTCGCAATGAAATAGTCATTGATAAGGATCTGTTTTTCGACAAGAATGTTAAACTGGGCAGTACAGATGAGGAAACAAAATCGTTTGTTCTTAATGCCTACAAAGTCATGATGACGAGGGGCATCAAGGGGTGTTATATTTACTGTTGTAACCCAAATCTAAGAGAATACTTTAAAAGATTTTTTGATTTTATTTAGAAAATATGAGAGAATTTAAAAGCTTTTATAAAACCGTTGAGGGCAACGAAGGGGAAAAATGCCACTACCCAACTAGACTTGACACTTACGGATGCGGTTGTCAACATGATTGCAAATATTGTTATGCCAAGTCCCTTCTTGAATTTAGAGATCTTTGGAATCCGAATGATCCAAGCGTTGCAGATATCAAAAAGATTGAAAACAAAGTAAAGTCACTTACTCGCGGAAGTATTGTTCGCCTTGGCGGAATGACTGATTGCTTTCAGCCATGTGAGAATATCCACAAAGTTACATACAAAACAATACAACTACTGAATCGATATGGCATCCATTACTTGATTGTTACTAAATCTGACTTAGTGGCAAGCGATGAATATGTGGCAATAATGGATAAAAATCTTGCGCATATACAAATCACCATTACTAGCACAAATGATCAAATGGCTTTGGAATATGAAAGAGCTACACCCTCTTCAAGACGCATCCGAGCAATAGAAAAGCTAGAGTCGCTGGGATTTGATGTTCAAATGCGTCTTAGCCCTTTTATTCCCGACTACGTCGATCTTGCAATAATTGATAATGTAAAATGCAAACGTGTGATAGTAGAGTTTCTTCGAGTAAATGCATTTATTAAACGCACATTTAACTTAGACTATTCCCTATATACCCACAAGGAAGGCGGATATTATCATCTTCCATTGGAGACAAAGAAAGGGCTAATCGGCCAGCTCTACACAAAGGAGATTAGCGTTTGTGAAGATTGCTCTTTGGCATATGAGTACTGGCAAACACATCTTAACACACTACCTGACGATTGTTGCAACTTGATGTTTAGTCCAAGCAGTAAAATGATTGGCAATAGAAACGTTTTGGTTGGCAATAAGACAGCTTTCTTATGTTCCTCCACTACCGATTCTTCAATCCTTCAAGCATGTCAAAACTGGGCGGAAAGTAGAAGTGATGAGGATATCGTAATATCGGGATTTCAAAGCAAAGCAGAGTTGTCGGTATTAGATGTTTTGCTCAGCAAAAAAACAAAGATAATTATGGTGCTTGCAAAGAGAATGTTTGAAAAGTGCCCACAGAAATACAAAAAGGCAGTTGAAGAGGGGCGGATGCTCATAATTTCCCCCTTTAACGCTTATGCAAATCTTGACTTAGTAACTAAAGAAGCTGCGCAACAACGTAACGAGTATCTGCTTAACCGAGCAAACAAAATAGTTATAGGATATGCTTCAGCGGGAGGAATGCTGGATAATATACTGAAAAAACAATCCAAAACTTATCAGGTTTTGGTAAGGAGGACATAAATGGATAAGTCAACAACAATACAAGAATTGATCGATCTTGTAAAAAACTTTTGCGAACAACGAGATTGGGATCAATTTCACTCCCCTAAAGAGCTTGCGATAGGTATATCGACTGAGGCGAACGAGTTATTGCAAATTTTCAGATTCAAAAGTGTCGAGGAAATGAAAACACTAATGGATGGTCCCAAAAGATCATGCGTAGAGGAAGAATTGGCGGATGTTCTTTATTTTGTATTGCGCTTTGCTCAAATGAACAACATTGACCTGTCTGCCGCTATTAAAGAAAAAATCAAAAAGAATGACGCAAAATATCCCGTTGAACAAGTCAAGGGAAGCAACAAAAAATACGATGAGTATTTGTAAGAAGTGTTTTAAACCTGTACTACATATGTGCATTCTTAAGTTTGTATGATTCAAAGCGAAAGAGATAATCATAAAAAATAACACAATTACAAAGCAACAGGTTTTTGGAAAACAAATAGCGCAAAATACAACTTTTTGCTACTTGCCCACGAATACCTGTTTGTGTTTGAGAAAAATTAATTAATATAAAATATTTCGAGGAATATGCTAAAATTTTTATACACAATAATAACAAGTCCACTTGGACTACCAATTGACCCGATATGGGAATATATTATTCTTTTGGTTGTGGGCGAAGTTGTTCATGAAATTGCATACTGGGTTTCTCCTGGTGGCAAATTTGGATCAATTGTATATTGGGCCACCAAGTTACTAGTTTTTGTTGCAATTTGGGCAATTCTATACGGAATAATTGCGGTAATAAAATTTGTCATCTCGCATTGGATTTGGTTTACGATAGTTGGAATCCTATTACTTATCGTGGCCATTATTTGGATAACAGTACATAAGGCCAAATTAAAGAAAATTACTACTCAAAGAACTAACTAATGCCAATCTGGGCGGGATGCACAAACCTCAATAATTCTATGTTTAGGGAGAGGATATCTCGCACATTCTTGCGGTTCATTTTGCGTACTGCTTGCTCAACCACTAAGTACCAAGTAATTCGCTTGGTACTTTTTTATTGCCAAAATCAGCGGTAGCAGAATTACAAATCCTGCCCCACGCGAACAAATGCTACGATGGGAACATGTTCGCAAAATTCAACCAACCGCACAACCATTTGATCCAAAAATGCAACCAACATTACACAATCGCAACAAATGGTTGACGCTAAATTGCTTGCCTAAACGATGGCGCTGTGCTACAATGTACGCAACTTGTTACATGCGCGTTTGCAAAATTGCGCACCGAAGGACTCGATGAACAAAAAACTGTGGAACAAAAACTTTATACTGCTGTTGCAAAGTAGCGCGGTAAGCACCATTGGCGACTTGATGTACAGCGTTGCCATCGGCTACTGGGTGTACGAGCAGACTGGCTCAAGCGCATTGATGGGAATAATGTCGGCAATATCCATGTTTGTGACAATGCTACTTTCCCCCTTTAGCGGAAGTATCGTGGACAAGTGCAACCGCAAGTGGGTGTTGGTTGTTGGCGACATTTTCCAAGGTGTGCTGATGATTGCCGTGGGCATTTTGGCCTTTGCGGAAAAGTTGAACGTGCCCATTGTGCTTGTGGCGGCCTTTCTTGCCTCGCTTGGTGGCGTGTTCTACTCCCCGGCGGCAAGCACAGCCATTGTGGACATCATCCCTCGTGACGACATGGTGCGCGGACAATCGCTGTTTTCCGGCACAAACTCTATCATAAACATGGTTGGCTCAGCATTTAGCGGTGTTTTGGTTGTATTTTTGGGAGTGCCACTCATCATTGTGATAAATGGTCTAAGCAACTTGTACGCGGCCCTTTCGGAAATGTTTGTTTCCATCCCCAAAACAGTACAACAAGGGGAGCCGGTTAGCGTAAAGGGAATTTTGAGGGATACAAAAGTTGCCATCAAGGAAATTTTTACACATCCGCAGTTGCAACTGTTTATACCCTGCTTGTTGATAATAAACATGTTGGGCTCCGGTCCGTTTACGTTGATACTGCCCTTTACGGCGGAAAAGGGCTTTACTGTCGAGCAATACGGCTACTTGATGGCCGTGTGGACATCGGCATCGCTAATTGCAGTTGTAGTTTTGGGCGCAATCAAGTTTGGCCCAAAGGCACGTTTTTGGATTATGTCCATCAGCTTTTGCACATCCTGCGTGTTTTTTATACTTGCATTTTGGATGAACAATTTTGTTTTGACGTGCGTGTTTGCATTTGTTGCCGGTCTTGCCAATGCGGCGGGAAATGCCATATTCAACGCATCGCTGATGCTTGCCCTACCAGAGGAAAACCGTGGCGCGATAATGGGATTTATATCCTCGGCATCGGTGGGTGGCTCGGCATTGTCCGCAATTATCTACGGACTTTTGGGCGAGGCGTTTCCACTTTACATCGTGTTTATTGTGGGCAATGCGCTTTCCATTGTGCCAATGTGCATTTTGTGCTTTCACAAAAAGACAAAGGATTTTATCCTTGCAAACTAAACTTTGCTACACATTACTCAAAAACCAAAGCGCTGGGATTAGCGTGTTATCCTTAACGGAGAACACGCAATGAATTGCAACCTCGCGGTTGCGTGAATTGAAAGACATGCTTTCATGAATTGCCTGCGACATGAATTGTGCCTATCGGCACATTGGTTGCAATTCAATTCATGGAGGAGGCACCCCGACGAGAAATCATGGCGAAGCCAATTCATGATGCGTCAGCATCAATTCATCCGTAAAAACAAACAGAGCAAGAATAGAAGGATTTGTTTCCTTTTATTCTTGCTCTTTCTGCTTGTTATATGGGTTTGGGCTTAGCCCTTTTTCATTTGTCCGGACAAATGCGATGCTTGCACTTTTGTCAAAGTGAAAATTCTCCGCTAAGAACATCACTCATTTCGCCTAGTTCTTTTTTGTTTGCAAGAGTACCGTTGCTTTGTTGCGACATTTTGCAAAAGTTTGTTTTCTATCAAACAGCAACATTTGCTCAAAATCTTGACAAGGGGTGTGTTTTGTGGTATTATGACCGCAGTTGAATACAAAGGCTTGGAAAAGAAATAGTAGGCATTTGCTACGTTACAGAGAGAGGGCGGTTGGTGCGAGCCCTTGCGCAGGCGATGTTGAACCCATCTTGGAGCTGCATGCGAAAACACGACTAAGCATTGCCGGGGGCACTCCCGTGATAGAGTGATGGTATGAGGGAACTCATGCCCAAAGCGCGGATCACACATCCGAATTTAGGTGGTACCACGGACTTGACAACATCAGTTCGCCCTAAACTGCAAACGTAGGCAGTTTGGGCGTTTTTTATTTTAAGACAAAAACAATTCATATACAAAATTGGAGGAACTACTATGAAACTGGAAAAACTTGTTGGCGAAAGATTCAAAGAAAAACCAGCAGATTGCACAGTAGAAAGCCATGCGCTGATGGTGCGCGGTGGCTACATGAAATACGTGGCAAACGGAATTTTTTCGTCCTTTATGCCACTTAAGCGCATAACTCGCAAACTCGAGGCCATCATGCGCGGGGAAATGGACGCCATCGACGGCCAAGAGGTAAGTTTCCCTGTGGTTATGCCTGCATCCATTTGGCAAGAGTCCGGCAGATACGAAACCATCGGCAAGGAACTTGTACGCTTTAACGATCGCAACGGTAGCCCTGTTGTACTTGGTATGACTCACGAAGAAGCAGCCGTTCAACTTGTGCGCGAATATGGCCAAAGCTATAACAAATACCCCTTTATGATTTACCAAATCCAAACAAAATTCCGCGATGAGGCGCGTCCAAAGTCCGGACTTATTCGCGTGCGCGAATTCACAATGAAGGATGCTTACTCCTTCCACACTAGCCAAGCGGATTTGGAACAATACTACGACAAGTGCCACAAGGCATACGAACGCATTTTTGCAAAGGCTGGCATCCCCGAGGTTGTTTCCGTTGCATCCGACTCCGGCATGATGGGTGGCAAAATCTCCCACGAATTTATGCTTTTGACGGACATTGGCGAAGACTCCATCGTTATCTGCCCCGAGTGCGGTTACCGTGCCAATATGGAAGCGGCACCAAACATCATCGAGTACGTTCGTACCGAGCCCAGCCAAGATTTGGCAAAGGTTCACACACCAGACATGCACACCATCGAGGAAGTTTGCAACTACTTGAAGGTTGACCAAAAACAAAGTTGCAAAGCAGTTGTTTACCAACGCAACTCCGACGACAAGTTTGTTGTGTTGTTCATCCGTGGCGACTTGGAAGTTAACGAAACAAAGATGACCAACTACCTTGGTTTTGATATCCACCCTGCAACCATCACCGACGAAAGCCCACTTGTTGCTGGTTTCATTGGCCCTGTTGGTATTTCTAGCGACTGCATTGTGCTTTACGACAACAGTTTGAAGGGCGTAAACAACCTTGTTTGTGGCGCAAACGAACTTGACCATCACTTGACAGGTTTGGATATGGACCGCGACGTGCCAACTGCCCAGTTCCACGACTTTGCCAAGGTGCAAGAGGGTGGCATCTGCCCAGTTTGTGGCAAACATTGCATCACAATTTCCCGCGGTATCGAGGTGGGTAACATTTTCCAACTTGGCACAAAGTACACCAAGGCAATGGGCATGACCTACACCGATGCTGACGGTAACGAACAAAACCCAATCATGGGTTGCTACGGAATTGGCGTTGGTCGTTTGGCTGCTGCCATCTGCGAAGTGCACCACGACGACTACGGCCCAATTTGGCCAATTTCAATTGCTCCATGGCAAGTGCATCTTTGCGCAATGCGTGCCGACAACGAAGAGGTTAGAGCGTATGCCGACAGTTTGTATGCTGAACTTCAAAAGCGCGGTATCGAAGTTATCTACGACGACCGCAACGTTAGCGCTGGATTTATGTTTTCCGATGCCGACTTGCTTGGCGTACCCTACCGCGTGATTGTTAGCCCACGCAACATCAAGCAAGGTGTTGTGGAAGTTTCCACCCGCGACAAGAGTTTGAAAACAACCATCTCCATGGAAACTGCTGCCGACGAAGTTGCAAAAATGGTTTTGGATGCATTGCAAGCAAGCCAAAACGTGTAGTTAGCGCATACGCTGTCTGCGCAATGAATTGCAACCTTGCGGTTGCGTGAATTGAAAGGAACTTTCGTTAATTGCCTACGGCATGAATTGCGCTACGTCGCATTGAGGTTGCGATTCAATTCATGGAGCGTAGCGAGAAATCATGGCGAAGCCAATTCATGATGCATTTGCATCAATTCATTTGTAATAACAAATTGCGCAAGAGTGCAACGATTTTTACCTTACAAACAAAGTGCCGAGAGCAATCTCGGTACTTTTTTATTTGCAAGGGTATTGTTTTGCGAAGATTTTTGTGGTATCATTAGTGGGTAAAAAGGTTGGCAGTTTGCCAAAAGGAGAAAGTATGGGCAAGATTATTAAAATGTGTATCAAGGTTGTTTGCATATTGCTGTTGGTGGCAATTTTGGCCGTGCTAGTTGTGGAGTTGTGGTATTTGCCCCGCTACTGGCTGAAAAGACAAAAGATTGCGCCAAACAACAACACCGGTGATGAAATAACCCTGATGAGTTGCAACGTTAGATGTTTTTCCCCAACTGACTTGTTCAAAAAAAGTTGGTTTTACCGCGCAGACCTGATTGCCCAAACCATTGGCGAGGTGCAACCAGACATCATCGGCTTCCAGGAGGTAACCTGGCTACACTACGGCTACCTACAAAACATCATGCCCGACTACGACTCGGTAATTGACTACCGCGACGACTTTATTCTTAGCGAAGGTTGCCCCATCTTTTACCGCACGGACAAATTCCAGCTTGTGGACAAGGGGTCATTTTGGCTGAGCGAAACGCCAGAAGTTATGTCCAAGGATTGGGGTAGCGCTTGCTACCGCGTGTGCTCCTACACCATTTTGAAGCAAAAATCCAACCAAAAGACCTTTGTTGTGTTCAACACCCACCTCGACCACGTCAGCGACGAAGCGCGAATAAAGGGCATCAACGTTGTGTTGGACAAAATAAAGCAGTTCGACGACGTGCCGGCATTTTTGATGGGGGATTTCAATGCAAAACCCAACAGCCAAACATTGCAAGCGGTAACGCCCTACTTTGATGATGCGCAAGTTGTTGCGCCCTTGACGCAGGAAAGTTGCACCTACCAAAACTGGGGAACAAAGCTCGACTCCATCCGCATTGACTACATTGTTGCGTCCATCGGCAAAGTGGACATTGCCCAATATGCCGTTTGTACCAACGTGTACGATGGCGTGTATCCAAGCGACCACTTCCCCATCTACATCAAGGCAACAATAAAGTAGCGTTTGGTTGAGCAAACACAACAAAAATTCCAAAATAGAAACATACCTGTTGACATCGCAATTTGCGGGTGGTATAATTTTGCCAAACATAAGGAGGGAAACTATGCAAAAAAACGTTACAAACGCTTTGGCGAACTACAATTTTGTTTACAGCGGTAACTACGGCTACGGTCGTATTGACGGCTACGAAGTGAACGTTTACAACAATCCGATGGACACAGGCCCAATCTTCCTGTTTTCCACATACCTATCTCAAATGCAAAAGAACGAGTTTATTGTTGCAATCAACCAACTCAAAATATCTCTTGTGCAAGCAGATGCCTTCGACTTTGGCGTGATGGTAAAAATTGGCGCGATGACAGGCAGACAATTCGAAAAGAAATGCCCCGGTGGGATTGAACAAATTTTGCGCATCTTGCAAGAGTTGAACGCACCAAAAGCAAACGTTTGTCCACAATCCGGCGAAGTGCTTGCGGAGGACAACTGCAAAATTATCACTCTGCCAAACAGCAACTACAAAATTTGCCTTACAAGCACCGCTATCGAAACGGTAAACAGCGGTATCGAAAAGAGCAACGAAGATTTCCAAAATGCACCAAACAACTACCTCAAGGGATTTATTGGTATTGCCATTGGCGCCATTGCCGGTGTTGCGGTGGCGTTCATTGCGGGACTGATGGGCTACATCACATCCTTTGCACCACTTGTATCCATCTTTTTGGGCGTGTTCTTGTACAAAAAGTTTGGTGGCAAGCAAAACTACATGATGATTGTTATGAGTTTGGGCACAACACTTGTGGCAATTGTTGGCTACCTGTTGGCTCTCTACATTATCGTGGCTAACCAAGCCGTTGCGGAAATCAACCTGTCTATGAGTGGTTTCGAAGCGCTGAGATTCTGTTTGGAAAACTCCGACGAATTCAAACAAGCATTTGTTTCGGAAATCACAACAAACGCAATCTTCTTTTTGATTGCTGGTGGCGCATCCATTGCAAACCTTCTCAAGATGGTACGCCGTCCACAAAACATCCAATAACAAAAAAACAAGGCCTTTGGGAAACCAAAGGTCTTTTACTTTGGAAAAATACCATTGCATTGCATTGCAGTTGAACAAATTTTGTTTTACTGTTGCATTGGTAAAATATTTTTGGTATAATGTGGTAACAAGGCGAAGTTTTTTACGAAACGCGCGCTTTGTACCATTTGACAAATTATCTTTTGCGGGGGTTGCAATGAAAAAACTACTCTCTTTGATTTTGACAATTATTCTTTTGTCCGCAAGCGTTGCGCTTGTTGGTTGCGACATGCTTGGGGATATGTTTGGCGGTAGCGACAGCGACACCAGTCACACCAAGGAATACCAGCCCATCACAGGCAAGTTTTACCTTTACCAATCAGCGGACGCGCGCATAGACACAAGCAATACCTACTTCGAGATTGACGGCTCCAAGGGTAACTTTTCCTTGAAGTACTACGAAAAGGGCATCTTGAAAAAGCAAGGCGTGTTCCAAAAGGTAAACACCTACAAGGAAAAAATTGGCTACTGGTGCGACAACTTGCACCTTAACTTGAAGTGTGATGACGGCACTTACGAACACATTTGCGCCTACACCGAAAGTTTTGAGCCACTTGACCAGTTCCGCATCATTGATGAGTACAGCGGTGGCAGAGAGGAACACAGATATTTGTACTCCCAGTTGCCATTTGTTTTGGGTACATATTTACGCGAAGGGGCAAAGTTTGCCGAAGAACAACCCAACAAAAACGACGTTGACCGCACAAAGCCCACCTTGGAAGACTACACAGCGGAGCTAAACGGCAAGTACCAACTGGAGGAAAACTGCTACTTCTACTTTGTTTGCCCACGTGGCTACGTAATCAAAAACGGCCCATACTTGGATTGCTACTTCCAATACTACGCGCCCAATCTTGACAAACCATTGGAAGGTTTTGCGCACGGCGTTACCTACAAGGACTCCATAGCACCACCACGCGTGTACTTTAGCTACTCCACCGAGGCATCCTACTACGATGCATTGGAAGACACAGTAAACGCGCTGATGTTTGGCTACAACACCTTCGAAAACGACCGCATGATTGACCATTGGGGCTCAATTGATTTTAGCGATGGACAACTAAAATCCTTCACGTTCGAGCACCTTTCCCGCAGTTGGACGGATGACGAATGGAACAAGTACCTAAGTGACGAAAACTACCAATTGCCCGATGCCATCCTCTACGACTACGTTGGCGGAACCTACTACAAAGCGCAATAAAACACTAGATAACAAAACAAAAGACGAGAAAATGTTTCTCGTCTTTTTTTTGATGCCTAAATGCAAATTGTTTACGTTTTTTGGCGATACGTGTTGCGTTTTTATCTTTTGTTGAAGTAGCTTGCGATACTTTGCATGCGAGATTGTTGTTGCACGCCAAATGGACAGCGACCGTCACAATGACCGCATTGCAAACATGCATTTGCATTGACGGAAAGCTTCCACAAATGCTCCACTACATTGTAGCATAGATTGCCACTTCGGTCAATAGCCAACAAAGCAACGGTCTTTTGTTATTTGGATATATTGACGAGCAAATGTTGATATGTTATACTTGATGTATAACAAACTACTGGAGATACTTATGCAACCTATTGATTGGCTTATTATCATTTTTCCTATGTTGGGCGTCATCGCTTGGCTACAAAATGAAGCATCAGGCAACATAGGCAATCGCTCCTATTCATCCTGGTACGAAACTCATTTTTTAGTGGAAAGAAAGGGCATTTGCAAACTGATATACTTTAAGCCCAAACACTTTGGTAGATACACTTTGTTCGAAGTTGCTTGCTTTTTTGCATCATTTGCTTACATTTTGATATACTTGGCGGTAGGACTCATTTGGAATGCTGGCTTGATTGATAAAAATACTACACTTGCTATTTGTATGATTTTGGCTGCAATTACAATTATCCCCTCATTGATTATCATCGTGATAAATGACATCGGATCACACAAAGATGAGAAGAAAAAGTTTTACAACGAAACTGGGGAAAGATGCTCGCAGCAAACCGCTGACTTGTTAAAAAATACTATGCGAACCACCCTCAAGACGGGAAACAAACTGGTTGATCAGGTAATGCAACAAGATTTCGAAAATAAGTTCAACCCCTACTACACTATATACAACCTATGGGAATCCTACTGGACAAGAATATCCAAAGCAGGCAAAGATGAACAAAAAATAGAAGAAATTAACTTGCAATACATCGAGTATTTCAAGAATATCGAAAAACTTGTTGCCATCAAAAAAAACAAAGATGGCTCCTTGCAACTGAAAATTAGCGAGTAGTATCAAAACAATAATCAAAAAGGCCTTTGGAAAACCAAAGGTCTTTTGTTTTGCAATTATTAGATTGTCATTCGTTTTCGGTTGTTTGGGTGGGCTTGTTTGCGTTTTGTTCATTTTCCATATCAGCTATCACCTTTTTAAGGCGTCTGTTTGCAAACTGCTGCATTACAAAGCACACTACACCCATCACAACAGGGATGGGCCAAATGTTATTTCCAGGAAATTTGATTAGTCCCCAAATACCCATTGCAACAAACAAAGCGGATAGCAATGGATACAAAATGCGATTGATTGCCAATTTGATTTTAAGGTCTTTTAGAAGAGTTTCTTTTGGAAG
>JAFQSA010000053.1 GCA_017409765.1 Clostridia bacterium
GCCAGCGTTCGTCCTGAGCCAGGATCAAACTCTTAAGTTTAATCTGACTATGTTAACTTTTGGTTGAGTCTTACTCAACCGCTGGCTAAAATCCTAAATAAATTGACTGTGTTTTATTTCGTACTTCTATTCTGTTTTCAAGCTTCATTTCGCCGTTCACATAGTGGACAGCTTACATATTTTACTACAAGGAGCTTTTATTGTCAACTACTTTTCGCAAAGTTTTTTGATAAATTTTGATAATTTTTTACGCATCAATTTTGCCTTGTTTTGCCATTGTTTTTGGCAGATTTTGTACGTAATTTAGCACTATTTTGCGGAACATTTTGTGCAGTATCTATATTGTTTTGCATCATTTTTTGATCCTTGCATTTACCGACATTGATTGGGAATACATCCTATCTGCAAAAACCGTTTGACACCTACGCGCGCGTAATATATAATGATAGCAACAAAATAGCGAGGGATTTTTTATGCAAGTTAACGAAAGATACTTCAACGATAACACCAATCAAATGCACGAAATTGAGGACGTTTTGACAGAGGGCGAAAAGGTGCTTTGGCGAGGAAAACCAAACAAGACATCCTACATTTGGGCGGCAGTACTAAAAATGATGCCCATTGCACTGCTGTGGTTAGCGTTTGACGGCGCATTTATCTATATGATGCTGACCGCCGACGAGGCACCCACGGAAATGATGTGGTTTATCATTCCATTTTTTGCCATTCATTTGGCACCTGTTTGGATTTGGATTGGCAACATCGTGAAGGCCGTTGGGGAGATACGCAACATCGAATACGCCATCACAGACAAGCGCGTGATTGTGAGAAGTGGCATGGTTGGTATCGACTTTAAGTTCATCAACCACACGGAAATTGACAGCGTTAATGTTAAAGTTAGTTTTGTAGACAGACTTTGCAAAGTGGGCGACGTGTACATCAACTCTACATCCAACTCGGCAGTATTGTTTGACTTAGAAAATCCCTACAATATTGCTAAGAATTTGCAAAAGTTGAGCTACGACGTTAAAACGGACGTTCAATACCCAAACGCACTACGCCCTGACGAAAACAACGGTTACGGCACAGTATACACAGATGATACGTTTTAGTAAAAGTTAATATTCTACAACAAAAAAGGCACTCGAATTGAGTGCCTTTTGATTTTTGTTTAGTTATTAGTCGTCTGCGTTGAGCTTTTTAGCTTCTTCGATGATCTTTGGAGCTGCTGCAGGTGGAACCATTTCGTAGCGAGCAAACTTGAGTGAGTAGCTACCGCGACCTTGTGTCATAGAACGAAGGTCTGTTGCGTACTTGAGAACTTCCGCAAGAGGTGCTTCCGCTGTAACGATTTGCTTGCCACCAACAAGGTCTGTACCCATGATACGGCCACGACGCTTGTTCATGTCGCCCATAACGTCACCGAGGTAACTTTCGGGAACGGTGATTTGAAGCTCGTAGATAGGCTCGAGCAACGTTGGGTTAGCTTGTTCACAACCGGACTTGTAAGCAAGGCTTGCTGCCATTTGGTAAGCGATATCCTTACTGTCTACTGGGTGACTAGAGCCGTCGAACAACGTAGCCTTCAAGTCTACCATTGGGTAGCCTGCCAAAACGCCCTTAGCGATAGCGTTGCGAAGTCCCTTTTCTACAGATGGGATAAATTGACGAGGAACTGTACCACCAACAACGGCGTCTACAAACTCGAATACGCCATCAGCTGCGCCTGGTTCGAAACGAACTTTACAGTGACCATATTGACCAGCACCACCAGATTGCTTTTTGTGTTTACCTTCTGCCTCAACACACTTGCGGATTGTTTCGCGATAAGGAATACGAGGATCGGTAAGAACGGCTTCGCAGTTGTACTTGGATTTGAGCTTTTTGCACAAAATGTCAAGTTGAGTGTCGCCAAGACCGGACAAAATCATTTCGCCAGTTTCGGGGTCTTTTGTTACTGTGAAGGAGATATCTTCGTCCTTGAGTTTGTTCAAGCCACCAAAGATCTTGTCTTCGTCACCCTTCTTAGCGGCATATACAGCGCGAGAGTAAACTGGAGTTGGGAGTTGAACAGGTTCCATGTGAACTTCCTTGCCTTCGCAAAGAACGTCGCCTGTAGATGTTGTTGTAAGTTTTGCAAGAGCAGCGATGTCGCCTGCGCAAGCACAGTCGGTCATTTCTTGCTTTTTACCCTTCATGAAGTAAATTTGAGAGATCTTTTCTTGACTGTCGGTTGTCATGTTCATCAAAGTCATACCGCTACGAAGTGTACCGGATACAACGCGGAAGATGGAAAGACGGCCTACAAATGGGTCGGCAATAGTTTTGAATACGCGCAAAACAACTTTGCCATCAGCATCAGCTGGAAGGTTGCTTACATTGCCAGCACCATCGTGAACCTTTGTCAAGCGGTCTGCACTTGGCATAGAGTCTACGATCATGTCCATAAGGTTGAATACACCACGGTTTTGCAATGCTGTACCAGCAACAACTGGAATAGCTGTGCCTTGAGCGATACCATTTGCAATACCTGTTGCAATTTCTTCTTGAGTGAGTTCTTCGCCATCGAAGAATTTCATCATCAAGTCGTCGTCTGTTTCTGCAGCAACTTCCACAAGTTTTTCGCGACAAGCGGAAACTTCGTCTTGAAGGTTAGCTGGAATTTCGTTTGTGATTGTCTTTTCCTTGAAGTTTGCAAAGGACATGTTAACAACGTTGACAGAACCTGTCATTTTGCCACCGTCCATTTGTGGAACAACCACTGGAACAACCTTGGGGAATTTTTCGGCAATAGCATCCAATGTCTTTTGGAAAGAGGAGTTTTCCTTGTCTACGCCGTTAACGAAGATGATTGCAGGAATCTTGTTCTTCAAGCAATATTCAAGAGCCTTTTCGGTACCAACTGTCAAAGAGCCAGATGCGCTTGTAACGATAACTGCGCTATCTGCTGCGGACAAAGCCATCAACATTTCGCTTTCGAAATCGAAGTAACCTGGTACGTCGATAAGGTTGATTTTTACACCTTTGTAGTTGCAGTTTGCTACTGCAAGGCTAATGGAAATTTTGCGCGCAATTTCTTCTGCGTCGAAGTCCATTGTGGTGTTGCCGTCGTCCGTACGACCTTGACGGTCGATTGCACGAGTATTGTACAAAATTGCCTCTGCCAATGTGGTTTTACCTTCGCCACTGTGACCGATGAGTGCAACGTTTCTGATGTCTTTTGCTAATACTGCCATGTTTATTGTGCTCCTAAAATAAATTTCGTTAGAGTGTGCCTAAAAGCACTACTGACCTATTATACAATATTTGAAAGACAATTTCAATAGCAAACTGAAAAAAACTTGCAAAAAATCACAAAAATATTACACAAATCTGCTAGAATATTTACACTTTGAACGCAACAATTAGCATCAAAGGGGACTTTTGGCTAGAAAATGGGTGGTTGGTGGCAATGCAAAGCAACAAATTTTGTAATGGCGTGTAACGTCATTGCAAAAAATGAGCGTACTTTGCAGACAAATCGTTGCCACTTGGATCCATCAACGTGACGTCGCCATCCTCCTTGGCGTACTTTTTGTATCGCTTGCGTATCCTACGGGCTACACCATCCAAACTGTCGAAAATTTGCACGTTGGGAAACACCCTTGCAAAACAATTTTTGTACAAATTCATTGCCGAGTGGGCAAGGGCAATGCAATCGAATTGGCCATCGAAGGGCGCCGTTGTTTGACGGATGTACTCCACGATATTTTTGATATTTCCAACCTCGGCAAGAGCAGGAAAATCCGGCAAGGGACAAGGAATTACGTTTGGTTGGCGGACGTACTTGACCTTTGGTCCACCACACACAAGTACGTTGGAAATGGTATAGGTTGTGGCATGATTGATGGGCGCTTCGCAACCAAAAATTGGGTAGTCCGTTTGCGCCGTTAGATGCTTGTAGGAGGCCATTGAAAGATCCACCGAGGAAAACACAACACAATCGCAACCACGGTTTTTTAGAACGTCCACATATATTTCCGCAAGAGAACAAAGTTTGCGCTTGTCCAAGGTGTGAAAGTTGTCTGAAGTGACTAGCGCCACAACGTTGGACGGCACCACTTGCTTTAGTTTGTACAAGGCAGGAAAAATCCCCACACCATCATCTACAATCCCAATAGTTACCATACAAAGTCCCCCTTTTTAGGCAAAAGCCATCTAAAATAGCGTAAAATTTTGCAATTTGAAGCAAAGCTTGACCTTTTACATTTAGTTTACTGCGACAAATACATCAAAATGTTTAATTTGTTGCAGAATTTGAGATTTTTTTGCTAAAAAACAGTTGCCTAACCTTGCAAAGTGTGGTAATATTATTAGGCTAAAAAATTATGGTATAACTATGCCACGAAATACAAGGAGATACTAATGGCTAACATTAAATCCGCAGAAAAAAGAGTTTCTGTATCCGCAACAAAAAAACTTCAAAACCAAATGGTTCGTTCCCAAATGCACACTGCAGTTAAAAAGTTTAACGCTGCTATTTCCGAAGGCGACGTAGAAACTGCAAAAGCTTTGTTGCCACTTGCTTGCTCTCAAGTTGATAAAGCTGCAAAGAAAGGTGTTATCCACAAGAATGCTGCTAACCACAAGAAAGGTCAACTTGCTAAGGCAGTTAGCCAACTTGAAAGAGGTATCGTTGTTGTTAAGGTTGACGCTAAGACTTTGAAACAAGCTGAACAAAAGGCTGCTGCTCAAAGAAAGGCTGAAGAAGCTGCTGCAATCAAGGCTCAACGTAACCAAGCTAAGAAAGCTAAGGAAGCTGCTAAGCAACCTACTACAGGCAAGAAGAGCAAATAATCTCGAATGTTGCAAAATCAAAAGGACTTTGGTAAATCCAAGGTCCTTTTTTGTTGCACTATTATTTATATTGATTAAGGTATTAAAATTCATTTAAAAAGCGTGGCACAATGTGTCACGCTTGTTGTTTTTGTAATTATATATTAAAGACTATTCCACTTGTCAATGTTTTGAAATAAAAGCTTTGTGCTTTTACTGCGGTTTGTGGTGGAAAAGTTTTGCAAGACCACCTTCGCTTGTTTCGCGGTACTCGGTGCGCAAGTCCTTGCCCGTTTGATACATTGTGTTTACAACAGTATCGAAGGAGATTTTGCGAGTGTGAGTAAGAAACGTTGCCAAGGATACGGCATTCAATGCGCGCATTGCGGCAACGGCGTTACGCTCGATACAAGGGATTTGTACAAGTCCGCCAATTGGGTCGCAAGTAAGCCCCAAGTGATGTTCCATTGCAACTTCCGCTGAGTACTCAATTTGATCCAAGTTCATGTTGCAAATTTGCGCAACTGCTGCAGCAGCCATACTGCATGCTGAGCCAATCTCCGCTTGACAGCCACACTCTGCACCGCTGATGGATGCGTTTGTTTTGATAAGGTTGCCAATGATGCTTGCCGTTGCAAGGGCCTCAAGCACCTGTTGTTCCGTCAAATCCTTGGTGGTTTGTTGGTACTTCAAAACGGCAGGAAGAACGCCACAAGCGCCACAGGTGGGCGCAGTAACGATTGTGCCACCGCTGGCATTTTCCTCGCTTACTGCAAAGGCATAGGCGCAGACCATACGGTTTTCGTGAGTGGCAGTTGTTTCCTCGGGATGAACGCCATTGAACAAAATTTTCGCCTTGCGCTCGGTGCCAAGTCCGCCCTTCAAAATGCCTTCGGCAACAAGTCCACGGTCGATGGCTTGCTTCATTGTTTGCCAAATTGTTTTGAGGTAGTCCCAAATTTGAACACCCTCGAACCTTTCGACATACTGTGGCAAGGTTATTTCGTTTGCACGGCAGTAGGCGGAAATTTGCTCAAAAGAGTTGTGTGGGTAAACTTCCGGCGGAGTGATGGATGCTTGACCTTCCACCGCGATTGCGCCACCGCCAACGGAACACACCTTCCAACTGCCAATTGTCTTTTCGCCATCCAATGCAAAAAGTTCCATTGTGTTGGGATGAGGCAGGTTGCCCGTTTGGGTATCGAACACAATCTCCACAGGTTTTGTGGCAGTTTTTTGCAAAACAGCATCGGTACCGTGTCCCTTGCCTGTTAGCGCCAAAGAGCCGTACAGCACCACTTTGTAGCTTGTGGCGGATGGATATTTTTCGCAAAAAAGTTTGATGGCTTTTTCCGGTCCCATTGTGTGGGAACTGGATGGGCCACAACCAATTTTGTACAATTCGACAAGACTTTTCATAATGCACCTCTCATCAAAACTCTGTAAAAAATGATTATTCGATCGCCCTCTCCGTCAGTCTTCGACTGCCACCTCTCCCAAAGTGAGAGGCAACGATTTGCCATCAAAAGAAACCATGATTTAGACAGAAACCTTGTAACAAATGCCAATAAAGTAATTCCCCCTTTTTGTGGAGGGGGAGTTTTAATTATAGCACCATAAATGCGCTGTGTCAAGCAAGTTAAAGCGGGCAATGCAAAATTGGCAAAAATTGGCAAAAAGCGGTAAATAATGAAAAAATAGTTGCAAAAATACATTTTTAACGTTTGACTTGATGATACGTTGTGTGCTAAAATGCCGAAGATTTGGGGTTTTTACGGACACTTGAAAGTTTTTGAAGTATTTGTTAAAATCGCACAAAATCGAAGGAATTAGTAGTAGATTTGTGATAAAAACGGTAAATTTGAAGGCAAAAAGTTGACGGAAAACCACCAAAAAACAACTAAATAAATTTTTACGGAGGAATCAAAAATGCAAAAATCTAACTTGATTTACAACATCCAAGACAAGCCACCTTTTGGAAAAACGCTAATCTTTGCGCTTCAACAATTGTTGGCAATCATGGCGGCAACAATTGCTGTTCCTGCCATTATCGGTAACGGTATGTCCGCTGCTGCTGCTTTGTTTGGCGCTGGCGCAGGCACACTTATTTATCTTCTCTTTACAAAATTCAAGAGTCCTGTATTTTTGGGTTCCTCTTTTGCTTTCCTTGGCTCGATGGGTGCTGCATTTGCTGGTGCAGTTACTGTTGAACTTGGTTACTTGGGTCTTATCCTTGGTGCAATCTTTGCCGGCCTTGTTTACGTTGTTATCGCATTTGTTGTAAAACGCGTTGGCACAGCTTGGATCAGCAAAATTATGCCACCACAAGTAATTGGACCAACTGTTGCTATCATTGGTCTTTCCCTTTCCGGCAATGCTATTGGCGACTTGTTCAAAGGTAGCGTGCTTGATATCACTCTTACTCCAACTGCTAACCCATACATTGCACTTGTTTGTGGTCTTGTTACGTTGTTTGTAGTTATCATCTGCTCACTCTACGGCAAAAAGATGATTAGCATGATTCCATTTATTATGGGTATCCTTGCTGGTTACTTGGTTGCAACAATCTTTACAGTTATTGGTCTTGTTACCGAAAACCCTGCTTTGCAAGTTATCGACTTTGCTAAATTCCAAAACATCCAATGGTACCCTGACATCACAATCATCAAGGCACTGGGCGGTTTTGAAAAGATTGACGGTGCTTACATCGGCACTATCGCTGTTGCTTACGTTCCTGTTGCATTTGTTGTTTTTGCTGAACACATTGCTGACCACAAGAACCTTTCCACAATCATCGGCCACGACTTGATTACAGATCCAGGTCTTGATCGCACATTGCTTGGTGACGGTGTTGGTAGCATGGTTGGCGCTATCTTTGGTGGTTGCCCCAACACAACCTACGGCGAAAGCGTTGGTTGCGTAGCTATCTCCAAGAATGCAAGCGTTATCACAATTGTTTACACAGCTGTGATGGCTATGCTCATTTCCTTTGTTGGTCCTTTCTCCACATTCCTTGCAACAATTCCAAGTTGCGTTATGGGTGGTGTTTGCGTTGCTTTGTACGGCTTTATTGCAGTGTCTGGTCTCAAGATGTTGCAAAAAGTTGATCTCCAAGACAACCGCAACTTGTTTGTAGTTTCCACAATTTTGATTGCCGGTGTTGGCGGTATGAAGTTGACATTTGGCAAAGTTACAATCACATCCGTTGCATGTGCATTGATTTTGGGTATCTTGGTTAACGTTGTTGCTCACGCTGGTGACAAAAAAGCACAACAAACAGAAGAACCACAAGCTGAATAATCCGTAAAAAACAAAGTGCGTTTCCAAAAGGGAACGCACTTTTTACGACCTTTTTTGATGAAATAAACACAATAAAACGACAACCACAAGTACTAAAATCTGCACTACGCAACAACATCATTAGCAACACTTAGCACACAACAAACTGGATTTTTCATTTCAAATTGTTGACAAAAAATACAATCAGTCCTATACTCATTTTGCCATTTGAACAGGTGGCTATCAATTTGAAATATGGTAATAAAGATGCAATCTAAAACAGAAAAACTAGTTATTGTAGCGCTAATGGCATCGCTTGTGTGCGTTGTCACAATGATAATAAAAATCCCTTCCCCACTAAATGGTTACATCAATCTTGGCGATGGCATTGTGTTAGTTTGCGGATGGGTACTTTCGCCATTGTGCGGTTTTTTGGCGGCGGGAATTGGCTCGGCGCTGGCAGACGTAATTTCCGGATACTTTGTGTACGCACCAATTACGTTTATTATCAAAGGCGCAATGGCTTTGATAGCCCACTTTGTGCATAAGTTGATGCGCAAGTCAATTGGCAAACTTCCCGCTCAACTGATTGGCGGTACGCTTGCTGAAATACTGATGGCATTGGGGTACTTTGTGTACGAAGGAATGTTGTACGGATTTGCCCCATCTCTTACAAACATGCCAGCAAATGCCATTCAGGGTGCAGTTGGACTTGTGATTGGTATTGTGTTGATCAACCTTTTGGAAAGGGCGCATATCACTCCACAAAAATAATAACAAGACATTAGACAATTTGTTGAAAGCAATCAAAAAAGCACATCAATTTGATGTGCTTTTTTTATTATAGTTGGTATCATGCGGACAAGCAAAGTGCGCCCCTGCAAAACACAAGGTTGAGATCCTTCGACTACGCTCAGGATGACATTTGAGTCTTACAGACCGCAGAGTTATGCATTTTTGTAGTCGCGTATGGTTGGATATGTCCTATCCATCAATACTGCGACTGCCACATTACCCTGGTCGCAATCATAGCATTACTCCCCGCTTTGACTACAAACAACTCACTGTGTTGTTTGTTTACGCGTTGCTCCCAAATTGAGAGTCATTTGTAATGTTGCAATGGTTACTCCAACTCAATCAAGATGGCGCGGGTTGGAGCGCCATCGGAGCCCTTGAGCGCCAATGGTTGGGCACAAAGGAAATAGGCACCTTGTTGCACGTTTTGGAGCACAAGACCTTCCAAAAGGACGATTTGCACCTTGAGAAGTATTTTGTGCACATCAACAAAGTTATTGTCGTTGCCGACAGTTTGGCTTTGTGCACCAACAAGTTGTACGCCACTTTCGGCAAGCGCTTGGGATGCCTCGATTGTTATGTCAACATCGCCCTTGAACAGGATGCGAAGTTCCGCACCGCTGTGGCATTGCTTTGCTTGGGCAAGGATGTTCTCGACATTTGTTGCAGTCAAAGCGCCACAAAACTCAGCAACGTAGCAGTAGCCAACGCTTTTGTGCAAGGGGATTTGCTCCACCGTGTTGCCCTCAGCCAAAAAGTGGAAAGGGGCATCAATGTGCGTGCCATTGTGGGCGCACATAGAAAAGTTTGTTAGGTTGTAGGTGTCGCCATTGGACATGCGCTTGACAGGTTGAGATACTGGCGCATCGTCCCCAGGGTACACCACGCAGGAAAACACTTCCTGTGAGATATCGTGAATTTTCATAAGGAGTTACTTCTTCATACGGCTTGCAAAGGTGGACATCATTTCGCTGATTTTGATTTCTTGTGGGCAAACAGCCTCGCACGCTTGACAACCAAGGCAGGCGGATGGAAGTTTGTCCGCAGGCATTGTTGCAAAGGCGGAGTTTGTGATAAATCCACCACCACCGTATTTGTGTTCGTTGAACAAGCGGATGAACCAAGGGATGTTTAGTTCAAGTGGGCAATAGGTTGTGCAGTAACGGCAGTTTGTGCAATGAAGGGTGTCCTTTTTGATCATTTCGCTAGCGATACCCAAGATTGTTTGCATTTCGTCACTTGTGAGTGGTTTGCTATCCGCAAAAGTGTTGATGTTTTGCTCTAGTTGGTCCATGTTGGACATGCCGGAAAGAATCATTGTTACTTGTGGCAAAGATTGCAAAAATCTAAAGTCCCACTCAACAACGGTAGCATCGGGGCGGAATTTGTCAAGGCGCGCTTTGTAGTCGCTACGCATTGTTGCCAATGTGCCACCACGAACAGGCTCCATTACCCAAATAGGGATGCCGTAGCTTGTTACAAGTTCCACCTTTTCCTTGGCTTGTTGAAGTTCCCAGTCCAACCAGTTGATTTGCAGTTGGCAAAACTCGATGTGCTCGCCAAATGTGTCCAAAACAAGCTTGATAGTTTCCAAACTTGCGTGCGCAGAGAAACCAAGATGGCGGATACGTCCTACCTTTTTTTGCTCTACAAGGTAGTCCACAAGGCCATATTGAGGGTCGACATAGCCCTTTACGTTGCGGTCGTTGATGCAATGAAGAAGGTAAAAGTCGAAGTAGTCAACACGACATTTTTGCAATTGTCTGTTGAAAATTTCCTCCTTTTTTTGCAAGTTTTCCACGTCGTAGCCGGGGAATTTGTCCGCAAGGTAGAAACTTTCGCGTGGGTAGTCGGCCAAAACTTCGCCCATGACCAGTTCGGAGTTACCTTCGTGGTAGCCCCAAGCGGTGTCGTAGTAGTTGATACCATTTGCCATTGCGTGGGCAACCATCTTTTTTGTTGCTTCGATATCGATATTTTCGTACTTATCAAGTGTTGGCAAACGCATACAGCCAAAGCCCAATGCGGAAAGTTGCAAATCCTTAAACTTGTTGTAAATCATAGTAAACTCCCTTTGTTTTGTTGAAATCTAGATTGTTTTTGGCACAAAATTGTTGTTTTTTGCGTTAAAACTGCCATCACATCGCCAAAAGAACAAAATATTTATCATATTATAATATACAATTATAACAAAATCAAGTGGTAGACAAAAATTTGATGGAAACAAAAATAGTCTGCACCACCAATCGCCTTTTACTTTTTGCACATAATTGCACCGTTTAGAGCAACTTTGCTGACGAATTGCATCAAAAAACAAAAAATACGCAGAGAAACCATCTCTGCGTATTGAATTTTGCCTAATTACTTAGATTCGCCAAGGTGCCAAGCAAGGTCGTACAATGCTTTGTTGAAAACACGTTTTTTAGCAAGCGCCTCTACCATGTCCTCATCGAAAATTTCGTTGTTGTGTACGCCAATTACACGGCTTGTTTTGCCTGCAACAAGACAATCAACAGCGTGAACACCCATGCGGATACCAAGAAGTCTGTCTTGAGAACTAGCGTGACCACCACGGAGAAGGTGACCAAGGTTTACAGAACGGATGTTGAGGCCGGGCATTCTTTCAACGATATCTTTGCAAACGCCTTCCGCTGTGCCTGCGCCTTCGGCAACGATAACAATGTTAGACATTTTGCCATGCGCTTGGTTGTTTTTGATGCGATCCACCACTTTGTTGATATCGTAAGGCACTTCGGGAACGACGATGACTTCCGCACCGCTTTCGATACCTGCATACAACGCGATATCGCCACAGTTACGACCCATTACTTCTACAACCATACTGCGGTCGTTGCAGTAGACTGTGTCGCGCAAAACTTTGATGTTATTTACGGCGTTTTCTACCGCTGTGTCGAAGCCAAGAGTAAAGTCGGTGTAGGCAAGGTCGTTGTCGATTGTGCCGGGGATACCAATTGCGTTGATACCGTACTCAACGGACAATGCACGTGCACCCATAAAGGAGCCGTCACCGCCAATGACGATGATACCTTCGATACCAAACTTGCGAAGATTTTCCACCGCTTTTTGCTTGCCGGCGGTTGTTTTCATTTCGGGACAACGAGATGTGAACAATGCTGTACCGCCACGGTGCAAAACGTTTTCGACGTCCAGCATATCAAGGCGCTCTATCTTTCCTTCGATAAGACCTTTGTAGCCGTATTTAATTCCGTAAACTTCCAAACCGTTTTGGATAGCGTGATGAACAACTGCGTAGTAGGCAGAGTTCATACCTTGGCTATCGCCACCGCTTGTAAGAATTGCAATTCTTTTCATATGAACACCTTTATTGTAAAGATAATACTTAACTTTTGTATTGGTGCGTAGACAACGAACCCCTCTTTGTCAGCGCTCTCCTATTGTGAACAATATTTTACCATATTTGGAAAATATATTCAACCTATTAAAGGCACAAAAAGGGTAAATTTTATTTATGTACCATACAAAAATTTTCTATTTCGCCTAAAAATAACAGTATTGTGTTAGTATTTTTTGAAATTTGCGGTTAACGCTGTTTGCCAATGAACAAACCAATGCTAAAAACACAGCTGTGATTACAATAATAAAAGTTTATTTACAGCCGTGATTTAACAAAAGTTACTTAATAATAGTAAAGGACTTTGGTAGCATCACGTTTCCATCGGTATTGTAGCCGTAGGAAATACCAGAAACCAACTTGCTTTCGGCAGAGTTGTTAACGGCAAGAGTGATACTTTGACCATCAAGCGTGCGTTTGATGTAGAACAAATCATCCTTGGAGTATACGGAAATTTCGCCATACTTCAAAACGTCGCTATTTGCGCGAAGGTTGAGCAGGTGCAAAATCACTTTGTGTTCGTCGCTGTTGTACATTGGACTGTCCCAACGCATACACTTGCGGTTGTAGGGGTCTTGTTCTCCATTCATCAAGATTTCCGTGCCGTAGTAGATCATTGGACTACCCTTGTAGAACATCAAAATAGCAATACCCATAAGGTACAATTTTTCATTCTCCCCTACCATCGTGAAGAAACGAGGGGTGTCGTGGGAATCCAAAAGGTTGAGCATGTTTTGGTTTGTGGCATCCTTGTAGCGCATCAAAGCACCATTGAGGAAATCGGCAAGTTGACTTGCGTTGTAACGATTGGAAACAAGATAGCGCTTGCAACCATATTGCAATGGGTAGTTCATTGTGGAATCCCATTGGTCAGCGCCCAAAAATGAGTGGGAATTTTGCCAAAACTCGCCAACAATGTAGATATCTGGGTTGATTGCCAACAATTTTTTGCGGAAGTAGCGCCAAAAATCGTGGCTAACGTCAAATGCAACGTCCAAACGGAAACCATCAACACCGTAGTCGCGAGCGTAGAACTCGCCAACGGATGCAAGATATTGTTGTACTTTGGGATTGTTGGTGTTAAGTTTGGGCATCATTGGCACTTCGCAGAAGGTGTTGTAGTTACACTTTTCGTACACAGGCTTGTCGCCATAGACAAAGTACCAATCATAGTATTTGCTGTTTTTGCCGTTTTTTACCACGTCTTGGAAAATGGGGTTGTAGTAACTGGAGTGGTTGAATACCAAGTCCATTACTATTTTGATATCCATTGAGTGCGCCGTGTCCACCAAAGTTTTGAGGTCGGCAAGACTACCAAACATTTTGTCCACGTCGAAGTAGTCGTCGATATCGTACTTGTGGGCGGAAATGGATGGGTGGATTGGGTTTAGATAGATTGCACCAATGCCCATCTTTTTGAGATATGGCAATTTTTCCGTGATACCAACCAAATCGCCACCGGCAAATTGATCGTTGCGTGGTTCTTCGGTATTCCAATCCATTGTGATGTAACTCTTGTCGATGGTAGAGTGTTCGCCACGAGCAAATCTTTCGGGGAAGATTTGGTAGAAAATGCGTCCATCAAACGCTTTGTTTGGATAAACAACGTCATTTTCGTTAGGGAAAACAACCATAAAGTTATCCTCGAAGGTGGTTGTTAGGTAGATTTTTGAGTCGAAACCGCTTTCGTTGTAGTACCAAACGGAGCCATCTGTTTCAATAATTTCAAAAAGGTAGGTATAGCCAGGCATGCCGTTGTCCAAATCGGCTTGGTAGTAATCGAACATGCTGTCGGTGTACTTGATTTCCATTGGTGTGGAAAGACGCTCAGCCCAAAACTTGTGTTGAGTGTTCCAAATGACGTTTACTTGTTTGATTGTATCATCGCGTTTTGTACGCAGACGGATACGCGCCTTGGTAGGACTTACTGGGAAGGAATAAATTGAATCCCCCAAGTGGTAAACTGCACTTTTTTCCATAAAAGTCTCCTTAGAATTGTATTTTTGTTATAGCTGTTTGTATTTTTAGGTTTGTGTTATAACAAACACTTTTTTGCAATTTGTGCAAAAATTTGTTGCTAGATAATTTGGAACGTGCCCGATTCGTGACGGAATAGCCACGCGTACAAGTCAACAAAAAACAGGTTGACAAACACGGTAAACAGGATGTCTACCACCAACATACGCGCGCCAAATTCCATGTCGGGCACCATTACTTTGGTTGCCAACAAAATACCCAAAACAAGGGTTATTACTGCGCCAACTGCTACCAAAACAATGCCAAATACGTAAGGTGTGCCATCGCGCTTGAACACCAAATGCTTGATGAGCAACGTTTGGCCACCACGCAAAGAGCGGATGATAAACGTGATGATGCCACTTTCGAACATGCCCAATGCAACAAAGGTAAACAAGTCCAACGCTTTGTCGAATTGCAAGCCGTTTTTGACGCCATCAGCAATGTTGTTGACAATCAAAAAAACTGTGAATGCTACCATAATTAGCGAAAATACAAGGTAGCTGATGCGATATGCTTTTAGTTTGAATGCTAGAGTTTTTTCCATAGTTAGTCGATATATGTGTAGGAAGCGGTCAAGGTGCATTCCACAATGAAATCTTGCTTGACGCTTTCGTGCTTTTCGTAGTTAGATTGCAACAAGCCCCACTCGTTGATTTTTGCGATGTGATGTAGGTGCACGTTGCCAGTTTCGTCGTTAAAAATGTTCATTTTGCCGTCAAATACACAAAGATTGTTTTGCTCGTCCACGTAGAAGTACTCCGTGGGGTATCTGTAGATGTACAGCAAGAAAAAGTCTCCGTAGTACAAGCCACCTTCGTCGTAGGCGTCGTTATTGACGTAAAACAGGGAAGTTAGATAGTCCACAACAAATGACTCGTCCACCGCCTCCACCTTGGAACTGAAGTTAGTTATGGCCTTGCGGAAGTAGTTGGAGCCCTCTTTGTAGTAGTTGACTTGTTCGTTTGTTACACCCTCTTGGACGTATCTACCGATGTAGGCATTTTCAATTTGTATTGAAATGTTTTTGGCGTCGGTCTTGTCCACTTGAACGGTGTAGGTTGCACTACCCAAAACTGTGCCATCCTTTTTGAGTTGCTTTTCCGTGACGGTATAGGATGCAGTTGCAACCTTGTCCAGCGCCTTTTTTCCATCCAACTCGGTGTTGAGGAATTGTTCAACCTTGGGATCGGGAGTGTACTTTTTGGAGAAGTCGCAAGCGGTAAACAAACCCAACATTGCAACTATCAATATAATTAGTAGAATTTTTTTCATAGTTTTTTGTTTATCCTGCAAGAGATGCTATTTGTTGTCTTGCAACATCAGTTGTAGTTCTGCAACCATTTGGTTTAGGTAATGGTTCGCTTGACTTGGATTGGTAAATAGATTTTGGTAAACGCCATCTATGTTTTGCTCAAAGTTGCGAGGCAAAACTTTGCACCATTGTTTACACAATGTCAGTAGGCGTTTTTCGCCGGGATGTGTTAGATTATTGTATGCAAAAAGCACATCAAAATAGCTTTCCATAAACGCTGCTGTACGATGGCAAACGCTAACCGTATCGCTACGCCCTTGCGCCTTTTGGATTTGGTGTAGATAGTTAGGCAGGTATCTATACAACAACTTGGTGTTGTTGTCGATGATATTTGCACGAAGTTGTGGCGGATAGTCGACGGAAAATCTTTTTTTAGCGTTAGCAAGCAATCCTTGCTTGTCGTAGACAATTTTGCATGTAAGCAAGTTGTGCCACATACATGTTGTGTAACCATTGCATGAGTTAAATTTTTCCACAACCCAAGCAACTTGGTTAACAAAGTCATCTAAATTGCGGTACAAAATGTCGATATCTATTCCATTGGAAAGTTTACAGTTATCTTCACTTTCCCAAAAACGATTGCCAATTTCCATGTATTTGCAGTACTTTTGCAAAATTTGTTGGCGTGTTTGATGTGGAATTTGACCTTGACAGTAAACATAAACGTCGTAGTCGGAGTTAATATCAAAGTTGTCGCCAGCACGAGAGCCACCCAATGCTATTGCTTGCACATTGGGGATTGTTGCCAGCTCTTGAAATAGTTTTTGTACCATGGTTATCCTTTTCACCAAAACACCGCCACCGAATTTGGCGGCGGTTTTTGATGTGTTTTATTTAAGTAATAGTTGTGTTGAATTGAACAAAAATTTGTACTACCGCTGTAAAATTAGCAGTGGACAAACATTTTGACGCCCAATTTGTGATGCTAGTTTGCACCACGTGTGCCACAAATTAGCAAAGACGAATGTCGAATTTGTTTTCGTAGATACGCGCTCTTTCGATATCGGGAACAACGTGAAGTGTTTCGCCGACATTGCAGGAGTCTACCTTGACGTACAAAACATCGCCATTCAAGGAGCAACGAGCAAATTGTTCTCTGCCGTAGTCCAAAACTTCCTCTACTACAACTGCAATACCACTTTGGTCGAATGCGTAAGCATCGTGTGGTACTTCGAAACGGTAGTGGCTGAGGAACAATTGTGCGCCAAGTCCCTTGACAATCTTTTTGTTGATATCAAGACTTGTTACAAGTGACAAGCCGTTGATGTAGGCTGTGAACACTTTGGATTCGAACAAGATATCATCAACGTGAGCGTTGTGTTCCGCCTGCATTTGAGCGATAACGTCAATCTTTGCACGTTTAGCCTCGCGAAGAAGTACGATTGCGTTGTCGCGATCTTCGCCGGTGGAATCCTTGACGCGTTGTTGAGCATCCTTGATGTTTTGTTCAAGACGAGCAAGTTCGTCTGCCTTGGCTTGAGCAAATTGCGCTTCTACACTCTTGAGGATTTCGCCTGCTTGGGTTGCCCTTTGTTTTTCAACAGGCAACAAATCTTCTTGCATTTGCTTGATACCATTTTTTGCAAGTTCGATAAATCTGTCGTACTTAGCCTTGATACCTTCGATGATAGCATTGTACTTGTCCAAGATTTCTTGTTCCAAAACCTTGCGTTTTGCCTTTTCGTCGTCGGAAAGAGCGTTGTACTCGGCCTTTTTAGCCTTGAACTCGGCAACTTCGGCAAGGTAGCGTTGGTTTTCGTCTGCGAGAGCCTTTTCCGCTTCCTTCTTAACCTTCTTTTTGCCTTCCTTACCAAGGTCTTCGGTACCAAGACGATAGGACATGTGTTCTTGAATTGCAATAACCTTTTCCTTGTGGGCTTGCTTGATACCCTTCAAGATGGAGTCAGCCATTACAACTTGTTCTTGTTCGGCACGAAGTTGAACTCTTACTTGAGCAATTTCCTTTTCGGCGCATGCTTTGTAGTAAGCACAGAGGTGGTTTGTGGAGCGAACAGCATTGGATCTGTCGCAGTAAGCACCGTAAAGTGCATCGAACTCTGGCAATGGTTTAGCGATAACGTTGAGGTCTGTATCCATCAAAGAGATTTGCTTGAAGTCAATTCCCAAGGACAATGTTTCGCCAATTTCGTAGTCGCGTGTGCCAATCATAAAGAATGTGCGAGAGCCATTTACAAGGTGCACCACTTGTTGGCCGTTGATTTTTTCCACGGCAACAATCTTAGCTGTGATATCGTTGCCACCTTCGTAGAAGGCATTTGTAGGAATGAGTGTGTAGCCATTTGCTACGCTGTGGCCTTCGAGTTGAGCGGAAACTGCGCTTGGCAATGCGATTTGTGCATCCAACAAGGAGATGTTTGCACCATCGATTGCAACGTCAAATACGTTTTCAGTTGGAACACGTGGAGCGATTGTTTCTTCCGTTGTGCCATCAAAGAAGTGTGCTTTGGACATATCCACAGCAACGTTGATAACGTCGCCAATACGGCAACTGTGTTCGCCACCGTAGTTTTTGACAATAACGGAAGTTTTGGAGTCGCCAAGACCGTGAACATCGAGGTTGAAGTCACCGTAGATAAGTGTTTCGTTACCCAATTCTTCGAAGTGGGAAATCTTGACTTGCATGATGTTTTTGGACTCTGCAACGATTTTAGCATCGGCGGAGATGTTTTCACAACGGAGACCAATGATGATCTTTTTGTCGCCTGTGAGATACTCTGGGCGAACCTTGAGCATTTGATCAAATGGAATTGTGAGAACGTTATCAAGACCATCAAAACGAATTTCTACAACGTCGCCCTTGCGAAGAAGTGTTGCATCAAAGAAGTTCATTTGAGGTGTGCCGATAAAGCCCGCAACAAACTTGTTTTGTGGATAGTTGTACAAGTTTTGTGGGGTGTCGATTTGTTGAACGTAGCCCATGCTCATAACAACGATACGAGTACCCATTGTCATGGCTTCTACTTGGTCGTGAGTAACGTAGATAAACGTTGTGCCGATTTCGTTGTGAAGTTTTGCAATTTCAGCACGCATTTCGGTACGAAGTTTTGCGTCCAAGTTACTAAGTGGTTCGTCCAAAAGGAATACTTTTGGTGTACGCAAAATTGCACGACCCAAAGATACACGTTGACGTTGACCACCGGACAATGCCTTTGGTTTACGTTCGAGGTACTCTTCGAGTTTCAAAATTTTAGCCGCCCACAAAACTTTTTTGTGAATTTCTGCTTGTGGAACGTGACGGAGATTGAGACCGAAAGCCAAGTTTTCGTAAACGGTCATGTGTGGATACAAAGCGTAGTTTTGGAAAACCATTGCGATATCGCGGTCTTTGGGCTCCATGTGGTTGGCAAATTGGTCGCCAATGTACAATTCGCCTGCGGTGATTTCTTCAAGGCCGGCAATCATACGCAATGTTGTTGACTTACCACAACCAGATGGTCCAACGAAAACGATAAACTCTTTGTCTTCAATTTCCATGTTGAAGTCGTTAACTGCTTTTACCCCGTTTGGGTAAACTTTGTATAAATGTCTTAAACTCAATTTAGACATATTTTTTCCCTCCCCTAATCTACTATTTCCAAAATCACAAATGATTGTGCTGGGATAGTTAGAGTGTTGTTTGATAGTTTTGGTGTTTTGTTGATATCTACCGAAAGTGTTGCACCCATGCGAACTTTGACATCCAAAATGTCGCCGAGTTTGATTTGGTGCGTATCCTTTGCGTTGGCATTCCAAACAATAAAGATTTTGCTTTCGCCTTCGCCTTTGGCTACAATGCAAAGGTCGTCGTTGCGGGTTGAGTAAACAACCTTACCAACGTTACGAGCAATTGCAGGATAACTACGACGGATGGCGTTAGCGCGTGCAATGTAGTTTAGAAGTGAGTTTTTGTCCTCAAGTTGATCTTGAACGTTACCAAGTGGGTACTTTTGCTCGTCTGTGCCGGCTGTGGAGCCACTTACAGGCTTGCATTGGTACTCGTCGCCCCAAGGCATTGGTTGACGCTTGTCCTCGTCCTTGTAGGAGTTTTCGCCACTACTACTTAGTACAGCCATGCCCACTTCGTCACCGTAGTAACTGAAGGTTGTGCCGTACAACATTGCCATAAGGCCGTTGATAACCTTGATGTTGTTGGGGTAAGCGCCTGCCATCGAAATACCATAGGCACGAGCAACGTCGTGGTTGGAAATGAATGTTGCAGGGATACCGCCATCGGCATAGGCAAAGTTTTCTCTGTCGATATCTGCCATGTACACCGCTACGCCCTTGCGTACTGCAAAGGACAACGTTCCGTTAGCGTTGTAGCCATGTTGGAAAGCAAAAAAGCTATCCACACCACTACTTTGATATGTTCTGTTTTCCCCTGGGCTACCCCAAGAGCCTTCGCCAACGATGTAGCAATCGGGCTTGATTGACTTTGCTGTTTTGTTGAGCCAAGTCAAAAACTCTGTGTTTTTGGTAGGGTTACCGCTAAAATAACTTGTTACAGCATCCAAGCGGAAACCGTCGATATCGCGATCGATAAGCCAATAACGCAAAATGTTTGTGATTTCTTGAGCAAGCTTGCCGTTTGGATTGTCCAAAACATTTTGCAAGTTCAAGTCGGGCATTTCTCCCCAGAATGGACATTCGTAGTAGACATTGCCACTGTATCTTTCCCAACCACCGGGGATGCTTTCCGTTGCGGAAAAACGGCGGAAGTTGTAAAAACCGTAGTATTCGTTATCTTCTTGGTATCTAGTAAATGCGTGAGCACTTTGTTTGAACCACTCGTGTTGGCTTGATGTGTGGTTAAGAACCAAGTCCAACAAGATTGTCATACCACGTTTGTGACACTCCTCAACTAGTCTGTCGTAGTCTTGGATTGTGCCAAATTGTTTGTCGATGCTGTAGTAGTCCACAACGTCGTACTTGTGGTAGGTGGTGGATTGGTGCACGGGAGTGAGCCAAAGTCCATCGTAACCCAAGTTTTGGATGTAGTCCAATTTGGCGGTGATGCCGTTCAAATCGCCAATGCCATCTCCGTTGGAGTCAGCAAAGGAATAAGGAAAGATTTGGTAGTAGGTACGCATTTTGTCTTCCGTTTTGGGAAGGTTGGTTAGTTGCTTTTCTTGGCAACCGGTAAATGCGAACGCAAACACCAACAAAAGTACAAATGTAAGTGATAGTTTTACAAACTTGTTCATACGTTACCCCTTGACAGAACCACCTGTAACGCCTTCGACGTAGAAGCGTTGCATCAAGAAGAACAAGATGATAGGCAAAATGGATACAACTACACCACCAGCACAGAAGTGTGTGAAGTGTTTGTCGTACATTGCAAAGCTGTCAATCCAAGTTTTCAAGCCGATTGCAACAGTTTGGTATTGCGAACCGCTCTTGCCTACCAAGTAGCTTGCCATCATAAAATCGCCCCATGGACCAACAAATGCGCCAAGCAATGTTTGGATGATGATTGGCTTGGAAAGTGGCAATGTGATGGACCAGAAAATCTTGTTTTTGGTTGCGCCGTCAATCATTGCTGCTTCGTCAAGAGATTTGGGGATGGTATCAAAGAAACCTTTGGTTACCATGTAACCCATCATTGTACCAGAGACGTACACCAGCATAAGTCCAAAGATGGAACTTTCGTTACCAACAAGTCCCAATGCGTCAAGCAAGTGGTAGATACAAATCATACCCAAAAAGCCAGGGAACATACCCAAGATAAGCATGAACTTCATCAAGGCTTTACGGCCTGTAAAACGCATACGAGAAAGTGCGTAGGCTGTCAAAAGTGTGATCATCGTGTTGATAACGGAAACTACCAATGCGATAATCAACGTGTTGGTGTACCAGTTCATAAAGTTGCTGTCCTTGCCTGTGAAAAGGTAAAGGTAGTTATCAAGCCCCCACTCTTTGGGGAAGAAGTAACCAGCAATACCAGTACTTTCTGTACGGAAGGAGTTTACAATCAAGTATGCGAATGGGAAAACCCAAACGATAGAGATGATTGCAAGGAAAATGTAAAGGAGTGTATTTGTGATACCTTCGCGGATCTTTTTTGTATTTTTACGTCTACCGAATGTCATTATTGGAAATCCTCCTCGTTTTTAACTGCGCCTACGCGAGAGTAAGCGATAAGTGAGAAGAAGGCAATTACGATAAACAACAAAATACCAATTACGGATGCCATGTCGTAGTCGGACTTGTCAACCGTCATCTTGTACAACCAGGTGATCAGCAAGTCCAAGTCGCCCGCCGAACTTACCAGTCCCGCTTGGGCAGATACACCCGACTTACCACCTGTAAGCAAGAAGATCATATTGAAGTTGTTGATGTTGCCAACGAATGTTGTGATCAAGCTTGGGCCCAAAACGAACATCATGTAAGGGAATGTGATCTTGAAGAACATTTGAGCGGGATTTGCACCGTCGATCTTTGCCGCTTCGTACAAGTCGCCAGGGATGTTCATCAAAATACCCGTACAAGTAAGCACCGTGTGAGGAATACCTACCCACATGTTTACCATAACTACGGTAAATTGCGCCATCGTTCGCGAGCCATCCAGCCATTTGACTGGTTCGAGATTGATCAACTTCAACAAGTAGTTTACGATACCACCAGTTGTTTGGAACATCTTGGATACCAACAAAAGGGAAATAAATTGTGGTACAGCAATAACTGTTACCAAGCAGGTACGCCACAACTTTTTGAGTTTGATACCCTTTTTGTTGATCAAAATTGCCATGATCATACCACCAAACAAGTTGGTTACCGTTGCAAGAACTGCCCAAACAAGTGTCCAACGAAGGATGTACCAGAAAGTACGCATGTATGCAGCGGCATCTTGCATTTGAGCGCCTGTACCGCCCTTACCGGAAAGCATGGTGGTAAAGTTGCTAAAACCAACCCAAGTAAATAGGTTTGCAGGAGGCATTGTGTTACGGTTGAAGTTGGTAAATGCTACCAAAATCATAAACATAAGTGGCACTACTGTAAACACAATCAACGTCAAGGATGGGAATGCCAAAATTGTGAGGTGGAATTTTTTGTTCATCATTTGCGCCACGTCGTCTTTGATTGTGGCACAACGTTTTGCTACGGAGTAGCTAATTTGGTTGTCGTAAGCTTGCTTGATAGACATGAACAACATCACAACGGTAAACAAAATTACAACAATTGTAAGCATTGAGTACAGCAAAATTTGGAAGGAGTTATCGTAGTCGCCGATGGGTACACCGTAGTCGTTTGTTTCCATCTTGACGGTACCAAGGGTACCCAATTTGGAAATGTAGTGACCACCAAAAAATACCATGTACAAAACAAACGCTATTTCGTACAGCAAGAACAAGAAACCTCTACCAAATTGCTTGTAAGCAAAACAGCCCGTGCCCCAAACTACAGCAGACAAACGCGTTGCTGTGTTACCATAGCGAAAAGCATCAATCACTCCCGTAAACCACTCGCCAATTTTGCGGAACAAAACGGCAAGTTTGGCTGGGATGGACTTGAAAAACTTTCCGATGGCAGAGGGGATTGCGCATATCGAATACCAAAGTTTTGTCCAAAAACGAGAGAATTTGGGCATTGCGAGGTATTCCAAAGCAGAAATTTTTCTCATATTTACCTCTCTGTTAGCAAACGAAGTTGGTTTTGTCAAATTTCGCTTGCATTTGTAAGAATAAAAGTCCGCCCTCCCCCATTGGGAGAGGGCGGACGATTTAACTTTTACCTATCTTGACTAATGTCGAGAGTGAGCTTGTTATTGAGCAGCAGCTTCGATATCGTATTGCAATGTTGCAAGTGTACGCTTGAGCTTACCAGCGGAGAAAGCATCAAGTTTGCCTGCTTCGTACTCAACGTAAAGGTTAGCACCAAAGTTTTGGATTGGTGTCCAGTAGTTTGCTGGAACGGAGTCTTGTACTCTGAAACCAAGACCGTTGCCTACGTTTTGACCTGCAAGAGCATGGCTTGCTGGGTAAACGCATACGCGGTCGTATTGAGCGTTAAGTGCTTTCAAAGCAACGTCAGCTTTAACTGCGTCGTCTTCCAAAGCTTCCTTGTTGGATGGACCTGCGTTCCAACCATTGTAACGTTCAACTTGGATTTCCTTGCTGGAAAGGTATTGAGCAAGTTTGTGGAGAATTTCGATGTTAGATGGGTTATCAGCAACGAATTCGCAAAGTGGGTTAACACCAAGGTGTTTGTAACCAGCGAATGTCTTCCAAGCGTACTTGTTACCAGCGTCGTCTTCTACCATAGGAAGAACTGTTGCGCGGTAGTTGTCGCCCCAACGTTCTTTGAGTTCGGATGCCTTCCATGTGCCGTTGATTGTAGCAACCATTGGAGTATCTTTGAATTCGCCGTTAGGATCTGTGTAGTAGCTTACAAGGTCGTTGTAACCTGTGTTACCAGGATACAAGAAGTGAGCGTTGATTGTGCCATCTGCGTTTGTGTAGGTGTTTTTGATTGCTTGAACTGCAGCGTAACCAACTGTAAAGTCACCTTTGTTATAGTCTGTTACACCTTCTGGAAGAGTGTAAGCAAAGTTGCAGCTTGCAGATTGTTGTTTACCGTGAGCGTCGTAAGTAACTTCGTAGTCACCACCAACACCAAAGAAGATACCGGAAATGTACCAAGAGTCGTTTGCTGGCCACATGATCTTTGTCTTGTCGCCTGCGTAAGCGCTGTTTTCTTCAAGAGCAGCGTACAAATCTCTCATTGTGTAGCCTTCTTTGAGGTCGTCCTTTGTTGCATCCCAAACGGATGTGCCAACAAAGTATTGCTTGTTGTAGAACATGAAGAAGCCGTTATCAGCTTGAAGTGGGTAAGCCATGTACTTGTCACCCATCTTTGTAGCTTCTACAGCTGCAGCGATGTTGTTTGTTTGGGACCATTCGAGGTCAGCACCTGCCAAAGGTGAAAGAGCATTCAAGTTGGCAAGGTTAGCCATTTGGTCGTTAGCAAAAGAGTAGATTGCTGCGCCCTTTGTTGGGTCTACGGACATGTTGCCGTACGCACCAGCGTCACCGCTACCAGCGTAGTCGAACACATATCCCTTGAAAGCATCTGCATTTGCTTCTTTGAATTGGTTTGCATACTTAAGCCAAACTTCACGTTGTTCTTCTGGACCCCAAAGCATGATAACTTTGTCCTTTTTGCAAGCAGTAAGAACAGTCAAGCAAGAAGCTACAAGTACCAAAATGAGCAAAGCACAAATAAGTCTTTTTTTCATGTTAAAAAGTTCTCCTTGTTAAAATTGTTCAATGATAATATTTTTTCAAACATTACGTTTGATTTTTCCCCAAGTTTGTGTGTAGCAATACGGTTTGTAAACAAATTTACAATTTGCACCACTTGCTACAAGAAAAATAACACAACAAGATGCTGAAGGGGAAAAATCCCCCACAGCATCTATTTGTGTCAGCTAATTATCAATTATTCACCAATTGTGTATGTTACGTTTTCGATAACAACAATTTGGCCGTTAGAGTCAGCTTCTGTGATTGTGAGTGTGAGGTTTGGACCTTGAGCTTTGTATGTCCAAGCATCAGCTACAGATGCAGAGTTACCTGCAACTGCTTGACATTCGTAATCACCAACGTCGATGGATTCAATAACAAATGTCCATGTAAGACCATCAGCGGATGGAGTCATAGCATGAGCAGATGGTGTCCAAGATGTGATTGTACCTGGAAGGTAAATTGTCCAACCTTCTGGAAGAGCTGTAGCCAATTTAACAACGATTGTAACGTTTGTAGCCTTAGCCTTTGCATCAAAAAGACCTTCTGCAAAGGATGCTGGTTCACCGCGGAGAGGAACGACATTATTGTTATCTCTACCAGTCAATTCAACTGTTTCGTTACCTTCTGGAGCGCCTACTGTGTGGTTAGCCCATGTAAGAGCTTCTGCATCTGCTTTTTCAGCAAGGATTTGGTATTCGTAGGAACCTTCGTAGATGTTAGTAACTTCCAAAGACCAAGTCTTTCTGTCTTCGGATGGAGTCATTCTCATGTGGTCGCCGATGTTGTTGTTCCAACCTGTGTGAGAACCTGGCATGTAGATTACCCAACCTTCTGGAACGGCTGTTGTAAATTCAACTTGGAATGTAACTTTTTCAAGTTTTACAGGAGCGCCTGGTTGACCGCAAGAGAATTTAACTTCGCCAAGGTTGATGTTTGTTGTGCCAGCTGTGTAGAGATCAGCCCATTTTGGGTTGTCAAGACCAGATGTTGTTTGGTCAAACTTGTACATCCAGTTAACGCCTTGCTTTTCAGCAGCAGCACCACTGTTAGCGTTCCAACCAAGTGTAAGTTGGTATTCGCCTGGGTTAGCAGCAGCTGTAAGACCAGCTTCTACACCAGCAACGTCAACAAGTGCGTAGTAAACGTTTGTTTCGCCAAGACGTGTCATTTCAGCAGCTGTAGCACCAAAGTCTGTACTTTCAGCAGTGTAGTTCATTGGACCACAAAGCCAAATGGAGTTCCATTCTTTGAGTTCGATGTCTGTCAAAGTAAGCCAGAATGTTACTTTGCCGTCTTCGATAGGAAGACCTGCTGGCAAATCGCCACCAGCTGGAGCTTCTTCTTCGCCACAGTGTTTGCAAACACCATCAACGAATTCGTGACCGTCTTTTTCGCAATCGTGTTGTTCGCATGCTGTAAGGGCGAAAACCATTACAAGAGCAAGAACGAGAGCGAGTGCAAGTCTGAGAGTTTTATTCATTCTTTTCCTCCTCGAAAGCTTTTGCTTTCAAATAAAATAATATTTGCTGGAACTTGCGTTCCAAAATGCACAAAGTGTAAATTTCCACCAAGGATTGCAAAAAACTTGACAACTTGTCCACAATTTTTGATGCAAAACCTTGTACGAGAAAATCGTTTGCTACGTTAGTAAGCAAACAACCCCTGCAGGGGTTGCGTCATCAAAATGAGTTATCCACTGCTGGGCAAAAATATTCAGTTTTTGGAGAGAAGGTTACTGATTTTTGGGGAAAAATACATGCCAAAAAAGCAATGGTACCCAATTTGCCTATATATTATAGGACCAAGAAAGTCAAATGTCAATACCCATTTTGAAAATTTTTCGTTTTTTTAGAGATTTTTTGTCGCAAAAAAGGGATAAATATAGCATAATTATAACATTGTTAATATATAGTATAAACCTCGCAAATTACCGTGGTTTTTGATGATATTATGCAAGGGAGTTTTTGCCACAAAGAAGTCTACTGTTGTACCGATGTTAAAAGGTTGGTGGTGGCACAAAGATTTGCGCCTTGCGTGCGCGCGTATGCGTGTAAGTTTATTGATACATATTCAGTTATTAATCATACATTATTGTGGTAGCACCACTTTGCCTTTGAGATATTGCAAGCATCAGCAAAGATTGCTTACACAAAATAAACACAATAGGTAGACAAAATATTGCATACTTTTGACAATTGTTTTTCGTGATTTTTTTTTGCAAAAAGAAGACATATTTTACAGATAAGACACACTTATCAATCAGTTGCAAGACAACACCACCAAATGCCATTGTTTTGACGGGATTTTACGTCAAAAATGACACAAAAAAAGCCCTTTCCAATTGACGGAAAGGGCTTGTGTTTTGATGGGTTTTTTATTGCTTGTAGAAAACAATTTTGCCGTTTTGAGCGTCCACCACTACTGTGTCGCCCTTGGAAATTTTGCCTTCCAAAAGTTGCTCGGCAAGGGCATCTTCCACGTTGCGTTGGATTGCGCGTTTTAGTGGGCGCGCGCCGTAGTCCTTGTCGAAACCAACATTGGCAAGCAGTTCGATTGCCTTGTCGGTAAAACGCAAATTGAGTGTGCCTTTGAGACGTTTTACAAGCCCAAAACAAAGCAATTCGGTAATTTTGAGAGTTTCCGCTTTGCCAAGGTAGTTGAATACTACAATTTCGTCCACACGGTTCAAAAACTCTGGGCGGAAGAACTTTTTCAAAGCGCGCTCGACACTATCGTGCATGGCTTGGTAGTCGTTGCCACCAGTAAAGCCCATTGTGGAGCCTTTGGCATCGCTTACGCCGATGTTACTTGTCATGATGATAACTGTGTTGCGGAAGTCGACAGTTTTGCCGTGAGAGTCGGTTAGACGGCCTTCGTCCAAGATTTGCAACAACAAGTTGAACACATCGGGGTGCGCCTTTTCAATTTCGTCAAACAACACTACCGAATAGGGCTTGCGGTGTACCTTTTCGGTGAGGTAGCCACCTTCGTCGTAGCCGGCATATCCTGGGGGCGCGCCAATAAGTTTGGCGGTGGATTGTTTTTCCATGTATTCGCTCATATCAATGCGAATAACGTCGCTATCGCTACCGAAAAGACAATCGGCAAGCGCCTTGGTCAACTCCGTTTTACCACTACCCGTTGGGCCAACAAAGATAAAACTACCAATAGGCTTGTTGGGGTCCTTTAGTCCGGCACGTTGACGGCGTACTGCCAAAGAAACCACCTTGACCGCTTGGCTTTGGCCAATGACGCGCTTGGAAAGTTCCTCCTCGAGATGGACGAGTTTGTCGCGCTCCTCACGGGAGAGTTCCGTTACAGGCACGCCTGTCATTTGGCTGATAACTTGGCGCACATCCTCGGCGGTAAGTTGGACGTTTTGTGTTTTGAGATATGCTTGGTATTGTTGTTGAGCACCATCCAATTGCAAAGAAAGTTGGCGGTAAGCCTTTTGCAACTCAACAAGTTGTGCTTGGTTGGTTTCCGTTTCAATTTGGCGCTTGATTCGCGCAAGTTTTGCCGTGAGTTGGCTAATTTGAGGGGGTACGGTGTGCTTGGAAATCTTCAGTTTGGAGCACGCCTCGTCCAAAACGTCAAATGCCTTGTCGGGCAAAAATCTGTCGGCAATGTATCTTACGGAAAGTTGCACCGCTGCAACGATTGCTTCGTCGCTGATTTTTACAGAGTGGTAGGTTTCGTACTTGCCCTTGACGCCACGCAAAATTTGGATGGCAAGGTCCACCGATGGCTCTGACACAACAACCGGTTGGAAACGGCGTTCAAGTGCTGGGTCGCGCTCGATGTACTTGTGGTACTCGTCCAAAGTGGTTGCACCAATGATACGTAGTTCGCCACGCGCAAGCGCTGGTTTCAAAATCTCGGCAGCATCTAGTGAACCTTCGTTTGTGCCACCTGCGCCCACAAGGTTGTGGATTTCGTCAATGAACAAAATTATATCTTGGTCTTGGATTACTTGGGTAATAATATCTTTGATGCGTTCTTCAAAATCGCCCCTAAAGCGTGTTCCGGCAAGCATGCTAGCAAGGTCCAACTCAACAATGCGTTTGCCTTGCAATTCGTGTGGCACTTGACCTTGGGCAATCCTGAGCGCAAGCCCTTCGACAACGGCAGTTTTGCCTACGCCCGCTTCGCCCACCAACACGGGGTTGTTTTTGGTACGGCGGATGAGTGTTTGGATAACGCGCGCAGTTTCCTCGTCACGGCCAATTACACCATCAATTTTGCCAATTAGCGCCTTTTGAGTGAGGTCCACGCCAAAGTCCACCGCATCGTTATCTCTGCGAGTGGGTGCTGTTGTGGCAAAATCCGCTTGGAAAGGTGTTGCCGATGGTTGCTCTGGGGTTTGGTCAACAAAAACAGGACTTTGGTCAATGCCAAACGCGTAGCGCGCAAGTTTATCCTTGTTGGGGAGTTTGTCCGCCACGTACGCAAACAAATCGGTTGTAGTTTTGCCCATGCGCTCCATGTAGAACTTGATCTTGTCGTAGGCGTAGCACTTGGGCATAGACAAAATGGCAAGCAAAACGTGAGCACAATCCGTTTCCGCTTGTCCCAACAATTTGGCGATATGCTCGGAGATTCTGTCTAGGTCATCTATTTCATGCACGTTGCGAGGGTTACCCATTTGGAAGGATGCCCTTGGCTCCAAGTTTTGCACCGTCATGCCAAAAGCGGCAAGATAGTCCTTGGCGGGGTTATCCACGTAGGCAAGTCCGTAGAGGACGTGCTCGGCCATGATACCATTTGCTCGACTGTTGCGAGCATACATATGGGCAACGTTAAATGCCATTTGAAGTGTTTCTGAACGCATAAATGTACCTTTTTGTGGTTTGTTTTGTATATTGTATCAAAAATTACAAATCTTTTCAAGAGAAATGGGGATATTGGGGAAAAGTATTTTTTACAAATACCAACCGCAGTTGATAAGCTAAGCAAACTGCTTGCTGATGTTGGATTGAAATAGGAAAATGTACAAATAAAAAGGAGAGCTTGGTGGGCTCTCCTTTTGTAAATTGGTATTTGTTTAATTTTCTTCGCCAGTGTAGTTAAAGTGAATTGTGGCGGTGGTTAGGTATTCGTTGGATGTTCCAATGGAAATATTGTTCCATTGTTCTTCGGTGCCTGCATAATATACGTTTGCAAGAAGGGTGCAATCACTGAACGCCATATCACTTATACTTGTTACACTATCCGGAATTGTGATGCTCTTCAAATTACTACAGTTATTGAACGCAAAAGAGCCGATGTATTCTATACCATCTGGCAATATAATGTTGGTTAAACTTGTGCAACCATTGAACACAAAAGCATCGATATTTGTTACACTGCTTGGAATTGTGATATCTGTTAGGCTTGCACAATCTTGGAACGCAGACGTACCTATACTCGTCACATTTTTAGACATGATGACACTTGTTAGGTTGGTACAGCCAAAGAATGCAGAAACACCTATACTTGTCACGCCATCTAGCATTGTGATGCTTGTCAAACTGGTGCAACCATAGAATGCAGCCTCACCTATACTTGTTACGGTTTCAGGAACCTCAAATGATGCATCGGTTTTACCTATAGCATATTGAACGAGTGTTTTTCCATCTTTAGAATATAGATTGCCGTCGATTGATTGGTAATTTGGATTGTCTTTATCAACAATTATAGCTGTGAGGCTATAACAATCACGGAACGCACCCACACCGATGCTAGTTACGCTGCTAGGAATTGTGATGCTTTCAAGGTTCTCGCAGCGATTAAACGCATCTCCTCCTATGCCTGTTACGCTGTTAGGAAGAATAATGTTGGTTAAATGTGTGCAATCAGAGAATGCATAATCACCTATACTCATTACACTATTTGGAAGTATGACAGTCGTTAGATTCGAACAAGCCATAAACATACCCGACGCAATGCTCGTTAACGACGAATTCGGATCAAAAGTTACCTTCCTCAAAAGAATACATAAGAAAAATGCTCTTTCTTCAATTTGTTTTATGTTGGCTGGTATATATATTTCTTCTAGCAATTCACACATGTAAAATGCACTATCACCAATGGATACTACTTTTTCACCAAGGTCGACATACTTCATCGTGGTGTTTTGATAAAAAGCGTATCGATTGATGTGATACTCGAATTCTGTTTGTGGTAAGATTACAGTTTCATCTGTTCCAAAGTAACTAATCAAATAATTGACTTCACCGAGATAGAAAAGGAACTTATCTTGAATTACAGTAAAGTATCCAGCCTCTTTGGTGACACTAAAAGCATTGAACGCAACTGAGCCAAAATCTCTTGTCCCGCATTTTATATCTAATTGTGAATTATTGACAACTTCTACCAATTTGGAGCAACCGTTAAAGGCCCCATCTTCGATATGTGTCAGTGTGCTTGGTAAAACAACTTGATATATTGTCTTTATACCCGCAAAAGCCTCTGATTCTATGGATGTTACACCTTCTGGTATTACTACAGTTGCGCTATTGCCAACATATCCGATAAGAACATTATCCTTGATAACAAATCCATCTTGATCAGCTTCGGGCAGATCAAAATAAACCTCGCCGTCATCATTCATTACACACAAATCGGAGTGATCAATGTAATTAAAATTAAATATTAGTTTTACCTTGTCGACATTTTCTTCATTGGCAACAAACAGACGTTTTCCTATCAATTGCATAGGCTTAACTGATTTGTGTTCGATTTGAGTTTCGCCAGTAAAGAGATCGATAGACATGAACGTCAAATTGCCATCCAAGTTAAAAGTAATATCACCGTTCAATTCACCTACAAAAGATATATTGGGGTAATGAGCAACATCATCAAATATTACTCGAATAAAGAGATCTGACTCAATATTACCAATTGATACATTGGTATCACCACTATCACCACAGACAGTCATTGAGGTAGCAAAACCATTATGAATATTTTCAATGATTACATCTTGTGCCCAGGCTCTTATGTAAAACTCTGAGTATTGTGATAAATACAAGTTGCTTATCTCAATAACAGTACCAAAAAAATCACAGCTCTCTCCTTTTATTGATACATTGCCGAGATCAACAGCAGCATATATCTCTGACTCTTGTTGTGTATTGACAATCAACCAAGCATTCTCACTTCCGATAATCTTTCCCCCAATTGAATTGTAATATCCCTCTAAAATAAGGCTATAGTCAGCGAGGTCTATTATATTTCCATCTGAGCCAAGCGATACATTGTTGAGGATCAAGTTGCTATGCAGCGTGAAGTTATTGAGGATATCGATAGTTGAGACCATAAAAGAGGAAAAGAAACCGTTATCGCCCAAATCTTGTTTGACACCTGCAATTGTAACTTGTTTGACATTGGGTAGATCCTTCGAGATGTGGTGAACTTTATCAACAAATGCAGCGACACCTCCTAGTGAAAGATAATCGTATCTAAAAAGTTCAATCTCATATTCGCTGTCGGCATCAGTCATGGAGTCAATGGCATTGTCAATGGACGTTCTCAAGCCAATGTCAACACCATTTTGATACAGTCTTACCAACTCGATCTCAGCCAAAGCATCTGGCAAGTTGTACAAATAGCCAAATCCTTCGTTCGAGGTTGTATCATTTGTGTGGTCTTTTTGCATTGTTAGGGCACAAAGTCCAAAGTAGTTATAAGCAATACCTTCCGATTCTCGATCGTCCCAAGTAAAGTCAAAATAGTACCAGTTACCGTCAATCTCAACCAAGTTCCATCCGTGTTTTTCCCCTTTACTTTGACCAGTAACAATTATGTTATTGATATCAAAAATGTAGGAGAAGTACAGGAATGTTTTTGCGTATGCTTCACAAACGCCTTTATTCTTTTCTGCAAAACCAACAAGATTATGCGCCCAAATCTCAGTTTCGGGAGCTAATGTACCCTCGATATATGCATATTCATTATTGGATAGAATAAAGTCATGCAAGTTGAATACAACTTCTAATTCATTTTTGGCAAAGGCAATCGACTTTGCCGCATCAGCGAGCATATCGCTTATCAATAGATCGTATCTTGCTCTATCTTCGTATTTACTGTATGCCTCATCAGCGAGCAATAAAAATCCGTTGTCGTAGAAATCAACCGTATTAGTCAACCAGTAGAATTGAGGATTTTCCATATAGAATATTTTCCACACAGACATCAACTCAAGATCTGACAAAGTGTAGGATTGCGTATCTATCTTTGCTATGACATACTCGTCATTCTCTTCCACAAGATCGTCTTGACAATTAGCAAAGATCGTAGCAGCGTTATACAAATCGATATAGAAATTGTAAAAATCTTCGTTATCGTTTTGTTTAAATTGGTTAAGGCCATACAATTTGTTGGTGTCAATTGCCAAATCATACTCATCACTATAGTCACAATAAGTGCATGTAACACGTAGTTTGTCTGATAGAGCAGTTGTTAAACTGTGTTGTCCTAATGGCTGTATCACAGATGTGTTAATTGTCACTTCACATGTAGCACATACTTGATGCTTGCTACCAGCTTCGGTACAAGTTGCTTCAACATCAATTATCCATTCGCCTTCAGTGTGTCCTAGTACATTAGTATAAGTATCAATATAGCTATCGCCACAAACAGAACAAGTGTGAGTGATATAACCTTGTTCGGTACAAGTTGGATTTGTTACGATAGAATCGTAGCTATGGCCTGGTGCAGTAACACTTTCAGTATTCATTGTGATTCCACAGACGGCACATACTTGATGCCTACTAAAATCTTGTGTGCAAGTTAGAGGGCTATCAATTATCCATTCGCCTTCGGTGTGGGATTTAAGATCTACACTCCTTGTTTCCTTTTTACCACAGGTACATACTCTTTCCTCTCGACCCTTTTGAACGCATGTTGCCTCTGTTACTACTGTCCACTCACCAAATGTGTGTCCCGTTGCCGCAACGGTTTCAGTTTCTTTTCGGCCACAGGCACATGTCCTTTCTTGTTTGCCACTTTGAGTACAGGTAGGTTCTGTCACCACTGTCCATTCGTTAAATAAGTGTACTCCTGTAGCTGGAATTGTTTCTTTCTCCTTTTCTCCACACTCGCAAATGCGTTCTTTGAGTCCAGCATCGGTACATGTTGCATTGGAAACAACCGTCCATTGTCCAAACTCGTGCTCGTGGCATGCTGTAAGCGCAAGGCAACTTACAACCAACATTGCAATCAATATTATGACTAATGTTTGTTTTTTCATAATAATTACCTTTCCGTTTTAAGTCCGGCGGCTTGTTATACAATATTGTAACACATTGATTTTATAAAGTCAATATGAATAGTTTGCAAAACAAAGGAAATGAAATTTGTAACAAAAGCATAAAAAATACCCCCACTTGTGAAAAGTGAGGGTAGATTTTGTGTTTGTAGTTTGATGCAAGTGTTGAGTTAAACTCAATTATTTTGCCATGGATACTGCAACTGCGCAAGCAACTGTCATACCAACCATTGGGTTGTTACCAGCACCGATAAGGCCCATCATTTCTACGTGAGCAGGAACGGAAGAGGAACCAGCAAATTGAGCGTCACCGTGCATACGACCCATTGTGTCTGTAAGACCATAGGAAGCAGGACCAGCAGCAACGTTGTCTGGGTGCAAAGTACGGCCTGTGCCACCACCGGAAGCAACAGAGAAGTACTTTTTGTTGTTTTCCATGCACCACTTTTTGTAAGTACCAGCAACTGGGTGTTGGAAACGTGTTGGGTTGGTGGAGTTACCTGTGATGGAAACGTCAACCTTTTCGAACTTCATGATTGCAACACCTTCGGATACGTCGTTGGAACCATAGCAACGAACCTTGGAGCGTTCGCCATCGGAGAAAGCAACTTCGCGAACGATTTTGAGTTCGCCTGTGTAGAAGTCGTAGTCAGTTTCCACATAGGTGAAACCGTTGATACGAGAGATGATGTAAGCAGCATCCTTACCAAGACCGTTCAAGATAACGCGGAGTGGCTTTTTGCGTGCTTTGTTTGCGTTACGAGCAATACCGATAGCGCCTTCGGCTGCAGCGAAAGATTCGTGACCAGCAAGGAAAGCGAAACAGTCGGTGTTTTCGTTAAGCAACATGGAACCAAGGTTACCATGGCCAAGACCTACTTGACGTTGGTCAGCAACGGAACCAGGAATGCAGAATGCTTGGAGACCAAGACCGATGCACTCAGCAACTTTGTCTGCTTGAGTGATGCCTTGTTTGATAGCGATTGCGCAACCAAGAGTGTATGCCCAAACTGCGTTTTCGAAAGCGATTGGTTGAACGCCTTTAACGATTTCTTCGACATTTACGCCCTTAGCAAGGCAGATTTCGCGTGCTTCTTCCAAAGATGCGATACCGTATTTAGCAAGTTCGGCAGTGATTTTGTCTATTCTTCTTTCATAACCTTCAAATCTGATAGCCATTGTATTTACCTCCCTTACTCGTTACGTGGAATGATGTATTTAGCAGCATTGTCAAAACGACCATAGTGCTTCTTTGCCTTTTCCAGTGCTTCATTACCGGAAACACCTTCGGTGATAAGTTTCATCATTACACCAAGGTTAACGTATTCGTAACCGATGATTTCGCCATTATCGTCAAGAGCAAGACGTGTTACGTAGCCTTCGGCCATTTCCAAGTATCTTGGGCCCTTAATTTTTGTTGAGTACATTGTACCAACTTGAGAACGAAGTCCCTTACCAAGGTCTTCAAGACCTGCACCTACTGGAAGACCAGCATCGCTAAATGCGGATTGTGTGCGGCCGTAAACAATTTGCAAGAACAACTCGCGCATTGCAACGTTGATAGCATCGCAAACAAGGTCGGTGTTAAGTGCTTCCAACAATGTTTTGCCTGGCAAAATTTCTGCAGCCATAGCAGCAGAGTGTGTCATACCGGAGCAGCCGATTGTTTCTACAAGGGCTTCTTCGATGATGCCGTTTTTGATGTTGAGTGTGAGTTTGCAAGTACCTTGTTGAGGTGCGCAACATCCACAGCCGTGTGTAAGACCACTGATATGACTGATTTCAGTAGCCTTGACCCATTTGCCCTCTTCGGGGATAGGAGCTGGACCGTGGTTGCAACCTTTGGCAACGCATTGCATCATTTCTACTTCGTGTGAGTATTGCATGGGTGATTGCCTCCAATAAAAAAATTTTTATGTTTGGATTATACCATAAATATGGCATAAAATCAAAGATTTTGACGGGCAAAATTCATTGACTTTTTTAATGATACCATAAATAAAACTTTTAGTAAACCAGTTTGGCAAAATTTTTGTTAACAAAATTGGTAAAAAAAACCACCCGAGTGAGTGGTCAGTTTTTTTGTCAATTCGTTATTTATCCAATTTGAGTTGGTTGCAAATTTGGGCAAGGTCGAGGTTGTACTTGTCGTGAAGGGGCCAAGTGTCCATGCCGTCGTCATCCTTGCGGGGGATGATGTGGAAATGCAAATGGAAAACGCTTTGTTGAGCGGATTTGCCAGATGCGTTCAAAACGTTTACACCGCTAAAGCCACAGTTATCCACGTAGTGGTTGGCAACTTTTTGTACAGTTTGGATGACGTGGGCGAGAATTTCCGCATCGCAATCCATCACGTTTGTGCAATGCTTTTTGGGGATGACAAGTGTGTGACCGAAACTATCGCAAGCGATATCCAAAAAGGCATAGGTGTGTTCGTCCTCGTAGATTTTGTATGAGGGAATTTGGCCGTTTACAATTTTACAAAAGATGCAGTTTTCCATTGTGATACCTCGCATAAATTGAATTTGATATGAGTTGATTTTTACCCACGGAAACATTGATTTTTTGTGGGTAATTTGTTTGTGATTTTAGGGGAAAAGCGCGCGATTTTGCAGGGATTTTTACACAATTTGCTGTGTTATTTTTGCACTAATTTTGCGAAAAAAAACTACATTTTTCGCGGACACGTGGTTGATTTTTATAAAATATTGAGTGAGAATTGATAGACTACAATCCCCCAGTCACTTTCGTTACAGCCCCCTTTACACAAAGGGGCCAATTGTAGTCGTAGGCCTATAAAAAACAATACGCAAATAGTTGAATATGGTTGAGATTTTTCAACAAATTTATACTACTCCACTTTGCCAATTGCGCCATCTAGATAA
>JAFQSA010000054.1 GCA_017409765.1 Clostridia bacterium
AGTACTACGTGTGGAGCGGTTGTCATCACCTTTTGACCTTCTGAAAGCATTGTACCTACAGAAGACATAGTTGCGCTGTCAAGGTTGATAATTCCCAAGTAGGAAAGTGATGTTTCGCTAAAGATAACACCGGGGATTACCAAAACTGAACCTGTGATCAATGTACCCAAAGTGTTAGGGAAAATGTGTTTCCAAATGATACGCCAGTCGGTTGCACCCAACGTGCGGGCAGCAAGTACGTACTCTTGGTTTTTGAAACGGTAAAATTGCATACGAACGCGGCTTGCCATACCAATCCATCCCGTCATAACAAAGGCAAACAGTAACGCACCAACGACGCCCACCTTTGCAGCTAGGTGCAATTGGAACAGAATGGTTACTACTGTGCTTGGAATACCGCTGAGAATGTCGGAAATACGTTCCATCGTCATGTCCACAACGCCACCAAAGTAGCCTTCGATTGCACCGTAGATAGCGCCGATTGTAAGGTTGATAGCGGATACCACTACCGCCAAAATAAGACTGAAACGAGCGCCACTTGCAAGACGAGTGAAGATGTCGTAACCGCTGTTGTCTGTACCAAAGAAGAATGCTGGTTCGTAGCCAAATTTGTAGATAAAGTAGTTGTAAGCACTAAGACGAACAACGTAGTTAGGTGCAGCATCGGAACCGCCCACTTTTGCGTAGCTCCATGTGCCTGGGTCGTTAGCAAGACGTGTGCTGTTGTAGGCGTCTTCGCCAGCATACTTTACATGTACGTAAGCAGGTTTGAAGTTTCCATCAGCATCAAGATTTGGTCTACCCTTTTTATCACATTCAAACCAGTAGTTGAGCGCATCGCCACCAACTGTGTAGATGGGACACAACTTTGTGTCTACTGCTGGCAAAATAACTTGCAAACCTTGGTTTTCGGGCTTGCTTTGCCACTCTTGAATATCCTTGTATTGTGCGGCTGTAAGTGTTTTTGTGAATACGCCCTTCAAGTAGTATTCGTCAACACGAACTTTGTAAACAACCTTGTCACCAAGGAATTGGTCGTGAACCACCTCTGAACCCAACTCTTTGATAACTGGGTTATAGCCAATTTCCTCGTACATACCCTTTAGACGGTACATTTGAACTTCGGTATATTCCTTAACTTTGGACCCATCCCAAAAACCTGTACCTTGCATAAAGGAAATGCGTGGGGGTAATTGTTGATATTTCTTAAGATCGTTGTCTGTAGAATAAGCTGCTTGATAGTCTGCATCGAAACAGAATGGACCAACGATAGCGTACACAATCAAAATAAGAATGATGATTGCACCAACAACTGATGCCTTGTTCTTCTTGAAGCGATTGAATGCATCGCGGAAGAAACCTACAGGCTTGGTATCAAGCTTGAGGTCGTGCAATTTTGTATCCTTGTTTGCAAAAGCAAACTTGTCAGCGGATATCTGATTATACTTTTCAAATTGTCTAGTATCCATAGTTATCTCGCTCCCATTCTAATTCTTGGGTCGATGATGCCGTAGCTGATGTCAGAAATAATTCCTGCACTCAAACCAATCAGCGTATAGAACCCAGTAAGCAGTAAGAAGAAGTTGTAGTCAGGTGTAGGTTGTGCTTGTACAGAGCTGATGTACAATGCGCCAACGCCAGGGATTGTAAACATTTGCTCGATAATAAGAGAACCACTCATTACGCCGACAAATTCGCCCAAAATCATTGGGAAAATGGGCACCATCGCATTACGCAATGCGTGACGCAATGTAGCTTGTCCCTTGGACAAACCCTTTGTGCGAGCAAGCAACATAAATTCGCTTGTCAACACTTCGGTAAGTTCCGCACGAGTGTAACGAGCAAAACCTGCAATTGTACCAAATGCCATTGATGCAATTGGCATTACCGCAGATTTGAGGAACTCCCAACTGAAAGCACCATTGATAGCATCAACAAACGGTGGGAAAATATCCAACTTGATGTAGAAAATGTACTTGATCAAAAATGCGTAAATAAAGGATGGCACGGATACAAATACAATTACTCCTACGGAAATCAAGTGGTCAGGCCACTTGTTCTTGTTGGTAGCGGCAATCATACCCAAGGCAAGACCTAAAGGCACCGCAAACACCATCGTGTAGACGTTGATGGCTACCGTGTAGGGCACTTTTTGAGCAAATACATCCCAAACGTCCTGTCCTAGATACAGCACCTCGCTGGTACCAAAGTATCCACGGATGACACCACCTACGTTACGAGTTGTGTACGTTTCGCTCTCGAGAATGTCTTCGGGGAGTTTTTTCTTTTCGTAGACGACTTTGGTTTCGGGCTTACCCGTTTCCTCGTCGACACCTTCGTACTCGTAAGCTGTACGTCCAAAGAAATAAATCCAGTATTGTTGCATGATCGGTTTGTCGTAGCCCAAAAGCTCACGGCGTTGCTTGATTAGTTCCATATCCTTACCAAAGGATTCTGCTGGCATGTTTGGCAACAGTTTGATAAGCACGAAACACATCGTAAAGATTACGATGAACGACATCAACATTAGTCCGATTCTTTTCAAAACGTATTTGAACAAATACATTTCAATTTACCTCCTATGTTTCGTTTGAAAAATAAAAGTATGCCGAGTTTTACGGCAAATCACAATGTGCTTTGCAATAACCTTTGAACAAAATTGTCTGCAAAAAAGCCTATTGCAAAACACATTGTTAACAGAGGTAAAGCAGGACGCCAGAATGACGCCCTGCCACCTAATTATCTGTTAAGATTTGACACTACAAATGTATCTTATTTGTAATCCAATTCTCCGCCTTGTTCTTGAACATATTTTGCCCAAGCTTCGTCGTCCATAGCGTATGTGTAGTATGTGATACCACCACGACCAAGACCAAGGATGTATTCCTCTGTCTTGTATTGAACTCTCATACATCTCAAGGATGCAGTAGCGTCAGTTTGGATTGGGAAGATGTTAGCAAGTTCCATGATAGCTGTTTCTACAGAGGAGAGGATAAGAAGACGTCTTTTAGCTGGAGCGTCTACGCCAGCAGAAATCTTAACCTTTTGGCCTGTAGGTTCACCGTCTGCACCAATAACTGGGCATTCGATTTCGTCGCCTTGCAAGCATACACTTGTCCAGTCGTACAAGCTTGCGCGAAGAACTTTGCCATCAATTTCGATATCAAGAGTGTGTTGTGTCTTGTCTGTGAATGGGTCGTATTGGAGAGAACCTGTAAATACGTCCATGAAGCTGAATGGGTCGAACATGGAACCAGAGTAACCAACACCGAACAAGATATCAACGAAACCTTCTCTCAAGTATGTACCAAATGATGTGGAACCAAGAACTTGGCTTTGGATGAAGGACAAGTGACCTTCGAAATCTGTACCCTTAACTGCGTCTGTCCAGCACTTAGCAAGGAATTCGTAACCCTTGTTGTAGTAGCTAGCGTCAGCTGGTTTACCGATACAAATTTGAAGTTCCCATTTACCGCTGGAGATCATTTCAGCAGTGATGTCGCCTCTTTCAACAGCCTTGTCGTAAGCAGCTTGGAACAATACCTTAGCGCCTTCTGGGTCGAAACCTGTGATGGAATCGATAGCTGCGTCACGGTCTTCGTACTTCTTGCCTTCGCCCCATTGATCTGCAAGTCCCCAGAAATTGAGGATAGCATCCTTAGCTTCGTCTGTTGTACGGTAGAAGGAACCACTTTCTGGGTCAGCAATGAACATTTCGGAAAGCAATGCTTTAGCAACACCGGATGTTGGGCTCAACTCAAGGTTGAAAGCTTCACGGTCCAAGGAGTAGCTCAATGCTTGACGGAATTCTTTGATGTCGAGGATTGTCTTTACAACTGTGTTATCAGGTGTTACAGGAGTAGCTGTCTTTTGGTTAGCTTCCAATGTCTTGAAATCTGGGTTCATTGCAAGGAACCAAGTAGATTCGCTGTTGTTGTAGTACAAGTAGTCACTGTTGATGTAGTCAGCCATGTCTGCATCTGTAAGTCCGTAGGATTCCAATTCGCCCTTAAGGAACATTGCAAGACGTGTAGCTTCGTCGTTAACTTTGTTGTAAACTACGTGTGTTGTTTGGTATTGACCTTGTTTTTCAATTTCGTAGTAACCGCGCCAGTACTCGTTACGTGTCAACTCAATCTTGGAGTCAGCAAGGTAAGTTGTAAGTTTGTATGGGCCGTAACCAACGAATGTGTCAATGCTTGTACCATAGTTGTTTGTGTACAAACCGCTGGACATATCGATGCAGGATTTGTATGTTTCTGGGTGAACAAGGAAGAAGTTTGTGCAAAGTTCGTAACGGAGATAGAAGTTATCTTCCATTGCGTTCTTCAAAACAACAACCAATTCGTATTCGCTTGGAGCGAAGAAACCAACGTCGTCCCAGCTGTAAGCATCCATTTCCTTAGCAAAGTAAGCCATTTCTTGGCATTCTACGTAAGCGTAGTTGATACCGTTAACCTTTTTGCCTGCAGCTTCGCATGCTGCTGCGTATTGTTCAAGAGTAACACCGTGAAGTGCAGCGATTGTTTCTTGAAGAACAGTCATCAATTCAGCGTTAAGTTTTACCCAACCTTTTTCGTCTGCTGCGTCAAACAAAGGTTGAGCAACACCGTATTGCCACTTAGCGGACAATGCTTCGCAACCTTCGATAAGCTTTGTGCAAGCTTCGTCGTAGTAGAAGTCGTATTGAGAACCACGGTAAACAACAGTAGTTCTGTCTGGAAGGAAGTACTCTTTTGTTGGAGCACCATCTTCGCCTACTTTACGAACAACTCTTACTGCGCCTGTAGCGTCAACGTATTGGATGTAACCATCTTCTGCGTAGTCGTAACCAGCACCATAGTAACCAGCATCACCGTAGTCGAGAAGACTGTTGGAGCTCCAGCTACCACCACTGTTAAGGTCAAGAGCAAGGTCTTTGCCTTCGTATTGAAGTGTGCCATCAGGACCAGCTGTAAAGTTAGCTGGATCGATGTATTCTTCATCGAGGTAGTCTTCGGATACGATTGGGTTAAGCAATGCATAGCTACCTTGTTTTACGTAGTTTTCGGAACCGTAGATCTTGAGGTTACCAGATTTGTAAACGTTGTCAGCACGGTAGTTTGCTGCTTCTGGAGCAAGCAAAAGTTTCATAGATTCAACGAATGTTTCAGCAGTGATAGGATCACCGTTGTCGAATCTAAGACCTTGCTTAAGTGTGATAGAGTAAGCTTTGTTTTCTTCGCCTTCTGCGATACCATACTTGCCTACATAGTCAGCTGATACGTCAACTGGGTAATCTTCAGCCATTTCTGGAACGATTACGTATGCGTCGCCAGCTTCGTTGTAGTCAAATCCGTACAATGAGTCACTTGTGTAGTCAAGGATGTATGTACTGGAAGCGGATTGGTATGTGTGAAGGTTCCAAGATGTTGGCAAATCGGATGGAGCCATACGATAAGAGTATTTCTTTTCATCTCTTACCCAATAGTCGCCATCAACGAGGTCTGCAACAGGCTTAAATGTACCACAAACTTTGCATCTGCCAAGTTCATCATAGCCGTCTGGGTGTGCACAAGCCTCACCACATACTGAACAAATTCCCTTCTCGAACTTGTGGCCTTCCTTATCACAAGTAGTTTGACAAGCTACCAATGTGAAAAGAGCGGAAAGAACCAAAGCAAGAGTAAGTACTAATGCCAGACTTTTTTGTGTCTTTTTCATTTTTGTTTTCCTCCATTAAAATTTTTGATTTTGATTTCATCTATTGCACCGAAAAATTCGGTTACAATCAATTTTGGAGAGAGTTTCCCTGAAAAAGGAAAGCTTTCTATTAGCTTTGTTTTGTTTTTACGGGTATCAACTCCCGATTTGCCCGCATATGACATCAGCCTTTTGTTGCAATCATCCAGCTGTAAAGATGTGTATCGCGACTACTACATCACTGCCAATAAAGTGGAGGCAAACTGTCCACGTCGTCCTTTGCCAGGGGACTTAGTTCCCTCGATATGCGCCACAAAATAAAAAATCTCGAAAGCGCACAGCAAAAGACCACCTGATTAACAATTCAGAACAGTCACCCGCAATAGCATTTTCGAGTATCTAACAAAAAATATTAAATTAATCGCTAATAAATACAACCTTCGGAGAACCTTCGGAGCCGTCATACCTTGGCGAGTTAACTATTCTCTGTTGTTAATGGTGGTATTTTACTATAATTTGTGGGCAGTGTCAACTAAATAAACGCGCGTTTTGGTTTTTTTTCTAAAATTTTGCAAAATTTTTTTCATTTTTATTGACAGTTTGATAGCACCAATATAGCACAATTTGCCACAAATTTGACAATATCCACTAGTTTGCGACAAATCTGCTAACAAATGAGCGCAAAATTGACCTGTTTGTGTGAAAACAGCAACCATCGCTACCAAAATTGTTGGCGAAAAATTTTGTGGGAAAAAGCCAACTATTTTCTAGTCGATGTCTACCCCAAATACACTTTCCTAGTCGACACCCACCTCAAAATACATCGCAAAGCCCATTCTGCCACGAAACAACTCAAAAACACATCGCAATGCTAACATAATATGTATATCCATGGCAAATTGTTCATACAATTTACAAATCAATTTGGAGAAGTGTATGAAGAAATTGGAGTTTTTTACTAAAAAAGTGTTGTGTTGGGTGTGTTTGCTGTGCCTAGTGGCGCTTTTGTTTGCTTTTGCTGGGTGCAAACCATCCAAGATGCAACAGGCGGTGGAAAGTGGCAACCACTACACCATTGTTGCTAGTTACGACAACACCCATCACATTGTTAGCGCAACGCAAACGGTAACGTTCACCAATCGTAGCGAAAACGCCTTTGAGTGCGTAAAATTCCACATCTATGCCAACGCCTACCGCGAGGATGCAGTTGGAGCAATCGTGCCAGCAAAATACCACGCCCTTGCCTACCCCAATGGGGAAAGTTACGGTCAAATTGACTTTGATACCGTCAAGGTGGACGGCACGCCGGTGGCATACGTTATCGAAGGGCAAGACATGGACATACTTAGCGTGCCCACAAAGGAAATTTTCCCCGACGAAAGCGTGGAAATTGAAATGACCTACCAAATTCAACTTGCCAACATACACCACCGCTTGGGCTACACCGCAAATGCCGTGCATCTTGGCAACTGGTTTCCCATTTTGTGCCGAGTTAGAAACAACACGTTCGACTGCACACCCTACTACAACGTGGGCGATCCGTTTGTAAGCGACGTTGCCAACTTTGACGTAAAAATTACCCTGCCAAGCAACTTTGTGGTGGCAAGTACCGGCACAATGACGGAGGCATCCAATGGGGAAGCGGGCATCACCTACTGCTACGAGGCGCAAGCCGTGCGCGACTTTGCGTTGATGATGTCGCCCCACTACCAAAAACTATCGCAAATGGTGGGCGATACCACCATCAACTACTACTACTTTGCTGACAAAAATCCGCAACAATCGCTGTTGACCGCAGTTGAAAGTTTTGAGTATTTTTGCAAGAACGTTGGTGCCTACCCCTACGACACCTACTCGGTGTGCGAAACGGACTTTTGCTACGGTGGGATGGAATACCCCAACATTGTGATGGTAGCAAGCAAATCCCAAGCGTACGACCAAGCCATCGCGCACGAAACGGCGCACCAATGGTTCTACGGTGTGGTGGGCAACGACCAAATTGCCAATGCCTGGATGGACGAAGGCTTGGCGGAGTTTTTGACCTACCTCTACTTGGACGAAAGTGGCAAAATGCCCCTTGCAAAAAACATCCTTGCTAACACCAAGACCTACACCACCTACGTGGATGTGCTAAACCACTTCTACACCGACGTGGAGCGCAATTTTAGGCCCATCTGCGACTACAAAAGCGACGGCGAATACGTAATAATGACCTACGTCAAGGGTAGTTTGCTGTTCAACACCCTGTACGAAAGTTTGGGCGCGCCAAAGTTTTGGAAGTGCATTGCACACTACTACCAAACTGCGCAGTTCCAAATTGCCGAACCAAACACCATGAGTGGTTGCTTTGCTAACATCGGTGGCAAGCAGGTGGAAAACATCTTTACCACCTTTGCCGAGGGCAAGGAAATAATTGGCGAGATGAAAGATTGAGTTTGCCTAGGCAAAACGGAATTTGTACGTCCGTCAACCATTTGCGCTTGACTACCACTAAAAAGTCGTTATTTGCGCAAACTGTGCATTGTCATCAAAAGTTACAAGGGGAACGGTTGGACTGTTCCCCTTTTGTATTGAGCAAAACTCCAACGGCACTATACAAATTTAGCAAAACCGCAACGGCACTATATAAATAATGATACTTTATTTTGCTATATATAAATATATAATAAAGCGCGCGTGGTAACAGTTAAAGATACTTGTAAGCCGAATGACTTGTGCAAACGTTTGACACCACAAATGGGCTTTGCTATAATAGTGAGGTATTTTACAAAGGAGGTAACCTATGGCAATTGGCGAAAACAAGAACAAATCACCCTACCATGGAGTGCCTCTTGCTGCGTTTTTGATGATTGTTGTGCCTGTGAGTGTGTACATCTTGATGCGGGTTCTACTGTCTAAGTACCAACCATCGGAGCCTGCCGAATTAAACGAGGCATCGGCAAGAACATTGGGCTTTGGCATTGGATTAGCCTTTGACCTTTCCCTGATGATTGCAGGCACATTGAAGGAATCCTTTTTGGTGGTTGTTAAGCGCGTTGTGGGATTTTTCCAAGATTTGAAGTTTTCCTTTAAGATTGCGTGGAATTGCTATGTGGAAAACATCCGCGAATTTGGCGTTGCATTTTGGATACTGTTTGGCCTAATAATTGTGCACTTTTGCCTATTTTGGAGCGGTTTGAGCGTAGTTATCCAATACTTTAGTAACTAAACCTTTGATTGTTACCCAAACAATCAAAGGTTTTTTGGTATTGCCTAGATCAATCGTTTGCACTATTTTAGAGTGTCAACGTGGCAAGCTGGCAAATGCTCCTCCAGTAGTTGTTGCCCTACTGCAAAGGTTTTGCGCTAGCATCGCAACACAATGTTTGACAGAATTTACAAAAATTGTTGAAAGTGGCAATTCTTTGTGATATAATACTTTCATAAAAGAGGTGAACTATGCGTATATTTGTTGCATTGGAAATTCCCGAGCGCACAAAGGACAATTTGGCAAGAAGCGCGGCACAATTCAAGCAATTTGCCACCACGGGCAACTTTGTTGCGCCACAAAACTATCACTTGACACTTCACTTTTTGGGGGACGTTGCGGAAAGCGACCTGATGTTTGTTCAAAATGCAATGGACGGCATCAAGCATTTGCCTGCGCCAACGCTATCCCTGTTGCAATTTGTGACACTTCGCGGAAGTGACGCTACCGTTGCGCGCCTAAAAAACTGCCCTGCACTTGTTCAGTTGCACGACCTGCTTGGGGAAAAGTTGGAAAACAACAACTTTACCGTGGAACACCGCGCATATCGACCACACATCACGCTTTGCAGAAAGGCCAAGTTCACTTTGCCCTTTGCGGAAGTTACCAAAAACGTGGACGTGTACAACGCGCCATTTGTTGCAAACAAGGTTGTGTTGTACCAAAGTGTACTTAGTAAGGATGGCCCTACCTACACACCGCTTTACACCATCACCCTCGGTCAAGAGTAATTTGCTACCAAAGCCACATAACCCTGCTTTGATACAAAATGTTTGGCCAAATTGCAAAATTTTGCCAAAACCCATATCCCACAAAAACACAATGTCCACGCGCAATTTGCCGTGGATGTTTTGCTAGATAGCGTATTTTTGTTATAGATGTGTTATCTTTGGCGCAAAACAATAAAATTTTTGAAAAACGTTGCAATAATTTACTAACAATTTACATTGTATTGTTGAAATAGATGTGCAAAACACTTTGCGCACCAAAAATATTGAAATAAAACGAGGAAGGAAAACAAAATGAAAAAACTTACATCACTACTTATCGTGCTTGTTCTTGTGGTTGGCGCAGTTTTCGCTTTGACAGCTTGCGACCAAACAGACAAAGACGCACCAACAACCGTTATGAACGTATCCTTGAACCCCGAGGTTGAGTTCGTGCTTGATGGCAACGGCAAAGTTGTTACAGTAAACGCTTTGAACGAAGATGGTAACTTGATCATCACAGCAACTGTGTTCGAAGGCAAAACTGCCGAAGAAGCTGCTGAGTTGTTTGTTCAAGTATCCCACGAAATGGGCTTTTTGGTAAGCGGTAACGCTCAAATCAAAAACAACGACATCGAAATTACCATTTCCGGCGAACAAAAGGACGTAGAAGAACTCTACAACAACGTTAAAGCATCCATCCAAGAGTACTTCACATTGGAAAACATCGTAGCAGAGATTGCTGCATTGGAAACAATGACACGCGAGCAAATGGAAGCACTTGTTGCTCAAGCGCAACCATACATCGACCAAGCAAAACTCCAAGCACTTTCCCACATGGAACTTGTAGAAGAGTTGTACGCATCCCGCAAAGAAACTTGCGAAATGTACTCTCAAGAACTCAAAAATGCTTACTACAACGCAAAAGCCGCTGCTATGGACACAACAAAAATCCAAGCGTTGAAGGAACAAATGGGCTCCAAGTTCAACTTTGTTTTGGAAGGTTTGTTTGATGCTTACACAGACGCCGTAGCAAAGATTGAAGACGCTCGTATGCAATACCTTGTGTCTGCAGAAAGTGACTACCAAGTTAAACTTGCTGAGTTCCGCGCAAAGAAGATTGAGTTCTTGCAAAAACGTCAAGAACTTGCCCAAAAGGAAGACATCACCGAAGCGGAAATCAACGTGCTTAACGGTTTGGAAAATGCAGTTAACTTTATCGAAGATGCGCTTGTAAGCATTGGCGAACTTGCAAACAAAACTTTGGACACATTGAAGGCTGGTATGACAAAAGCATACAACGCACTTGTTAGCGCAATCGAAAGCGCACAAGTAAAGATTGCTGACCACATGGATGCAATCATGAAGGCTCAAGAAGAACAAGTTCCTGTTTTTGCAGCAGAGTTCGAAGAAGGCTACGCACAAGCAGTTGAACAAGCAAAGGCAGATTGGGAAGCAATGAAGATCCAACTTCAAGGTCAACCAGACGCTGAATAATTATCAACACAACAAAAGGAAAGTCGAGAAATTTCTCGACTTTTCTTTTTGCATTTTTTGCTAGTTTTGCATAGGTTTTCTGCATAGTTTTGACATTTGTTTCGTGAAAAAGTTTCCCTTTGTTTGCACCACTTTTGCGCAAGTTTTTGCATTGTTGGTGTGCCCCAATTTGCACAGATTTTTGCTGAATTTCTAGGTGGCTATATCGTGCAAATTTGCACCGTTTTTTGCACATACTTTTGCTACCATTTTCCTGTTGTTTTTGCGTGATTACAAACACATTTTGTGAGCATTTTTGCGCCTATTTTTTTTGTAGAAAACACGCAAAAACGCAACACGTGTGTCAAAAAAACGCTATTTTGACAAACCAATTGGCAACCACATTGTAGGTGGGCAATTTTTGCCCCAAATAACCACGATTTACCACACAATCCTTCGTACTAAAACACAAAAAAATGCACCCTCCTTTGGAAAGTGCATTTGTTATTTGTTGAAAATTCAATTTTGTTGATTTGCATCAAATCTGCCTAATTGCATTTCAAGTGTTCCAATTTGCGCAAGATTTTCCTCTATGTCAAGATATACCACTTCGTCGCCCGAAAGATCAACGAGTATCACGTAGAAACAGTCGGTAAGTCCTTTTTGTTTAAGTATATTTTTCATTTGAGGAATTGTAACGACCTGCAAGGAACGTATTTCGTAATCGAACTTTCGCCTGTTCGTTCCTACTGTGCCACCGCATTTCCATTCACCATCTTGTTGCCAGCAGTAGATCTCGATGCCTTTCATCGGATCTTCGCTTATATCGGGCAATCCAGGATAGATGGGAGTACAAGCTGAGAGCGCAAACAAGGTCAGCATACATAATACCAAAGATATGATTTTCTTCATTTTCGTTGCCTCCTTTTACTCGGTTTCTATGTTCTTCTCGTACAAAATGAAGTAGTCGTAAACAGTAAATTTTGCGGTTTGGGTGTGATTAGAATCTTCGATTTTACCTATCAGTTAGCTTTGATTAGTGGTCGTTATTTACGTTTGAATAAAACGCAAAACAACAGGGATTTGTCTACTCGTTTACTTGGGGAGCAACGTGCTTTTCGTCGGTAACGTCCACAACGTAACTAACGTTGTCCACGGCAAGCATCATCTTGGCAAGTTGTTTTTTGTCGATGTTGATGCGTTCTTCGAAAATGAGCCATCTGCCATCAGTTGCATCGGTGCTTGGTACTGCCAAAATGATTGCCACGTAGGTGCAAATCTTGAGGTCACCGGGCAAGTTGTCGTAGTCCACCTTTTCGCCATCCACCGTTACTTGTACCAAACCATCCTTGTGGGAGATTGTGTGAAGTCCGCCTGTAAAGGCCTTGAGGTAGTTTGTGGCGGTAGACAAGATAGAGTTGATCTTGTCCTTGATGAGTAGGCCTATCAAGGCGTTTTGCTCGATTGTTTGACTCAAATTGGAAATTGCGCGAGCCTCCGCTGCGGCAGCGGTTGCTTTGATACGCGCACTGCTTGATGCAACGTACATTTCCATTTGCTTGTTGCGGAGCACCACCAATTGATCTTGCTTGTTTTGCAAAGTTGCAATCAAAGTTTGCTTTTGCTCCACTTGCGCTTGTGTTACAACTTCGGCAGGTTTGTCCTTCAAAATCGCATACAGGTTGTCGATTTTTTCCAAAAGAGATGCTTTGGCTGTGTCGAAGTGGGAAAGGACTTTGCGTATTTCCTCGTACTTGCCATCGTCGTCGATGGATGCAACTTTGTTGATATCCAAGCCTTTGATGTCCAGTTCCAGTTGCAACTCTTGGTACAATTCGGCATACTCCGCCTTTTTGGTGTCGTACAACCATTGGACTTTTTCCAGTTCGATACGCTTTTGGAACAAATCCTTTTCCAGCGTTTGCTTTGATTCCAAGAGCATTTGCTTTTCGCTTTCCACGTCGCCGAGTTCGTAGCGGAAGTTGGAAATTGCCTTTTCCAAGTCGTCGCCACCTGCTTGACGCTTTGCGCGGTCGTTGGCCTCCACAATTTGTTGCTCGTTAACCTTGATTGTGCGGGAAATTTCCACAATGTCGGCGCGGACGTCGGTAAGATAGGTTTCGATGGTTTCCATTTGGCGGGATACCGACTTGTACTGTTCGTACGCTGCGGAAAGTCGTCCACCGATATCGCTGAGTTCATCCTTGATTTTGTCGTTGGTGGAGATGAGCATGTCTACCGATGCACGGGAGTCGTCCAGTTGTGATTGTGTTTCTTGCAGGTATGCCAAACGAGATTTGAGTGTGGCAAGTTTTTCCCTTAGCACTTCGGTATAGCGTTTTAGTTCGGCAAGTTCCGCCTCGCTACGCACGGCATCTTGTTGAACGTCCAACAGGTACTTTGTGCCGTTGTTGGTGTTTAGTGCCTTGATGTAGTTAAATGCCACTTCGGAACTGTTTTGTGTGATAATTTCGTTGTAGCGGTTCAGGATGTTGGTCTTTTCCTTGGAAAGGGTTGCCATTTCCGCAGAGTTGATTTCCATGTGGCGCTTTATTTCCTTGATGGCGCCCTCCAATTGGTAGGCTCTTTCGTACAACAAGTCGCGGTCCATACTGAGGGCTTGGATTTCTTGATCCAATTGCTCGATTTCCGCATCGTGGAAACTTGCCGTTACAGCAAACACACTGCTTGCATCGTCAGAATACACCTTTTGGCTGTTGAGATAAACTTCGCGCTTGAACTCCTCTTGCTTGCGCAAAAGTGCCTTTTCGCGTTGACCTTCCAAGTTGGACTTGGCTTGCTCAAGTTGCAAAATGCGATACTTGTAGTCCTCCAAGGCGCGTTCCAAATTGCGCAATTTTTCTTGAAGAGATTGGTTGATTGCTTCCAACTTGCCAAACTTGGCATCCAAAACTTGCAAAATGGTATCTTTTGCCTTGATTGGGGTTACGGCAACGTCGATTTCCGCAACGGAACGGAAGCGTTTAACTTGGGTAACAAGGGAACTTTCGCGCTCGGCAATTTGGCTTTCCTTTACGGCGATTTCCCCTTGGAGTTTTTCAATTTGGGCGGTAACTTCGTCAATTTTGACGTCGATACGCACCGTTTCCAACAACTCGCCAACGGATTTTGTAGGCAAGTCGAAGGCATCCAAACTTTGTTTGATTTCCGCAATGTTTGCCTCGATTGTGCGAAGCTTGTTTGCGCAAACGGTCTTTTCGCCCGTCAAACGTTGCAGTTTTTCGTTCAAACTGAGCAGTTGCTCGTTCAAAGTTTTGTTCTTTTCGTACAAGGATGCAATGTATTGCAACTCGGTGTTGATGGCTTCGATACGGGCGCGTCTGTCTTGGATGATGATAAATTGGTTTTGCTTTTCGTCCAATTGGGCAACTACGTTTGCCAGTTCCGTTTCCAAACTTTCGATATCCAAAGTGAGTTGGTAACGGCGTTGTTCGTTATCCTTGCGTTGGTCGGAGATAACGTTCAAAGTGCGGATCTTGGGCAAAAATGCCAATGCTTGGTCGCGCAGTTGAAGTTGCTCGCGCATAAGATTGATTTCCTCTTGGCGGGCAACAAGTTTGTTGTACTTTTGTTGAGCAACTTCCAGTTCGTTTGCAATGTCTTGACGGAACTGGGATACTACCAGTTTTGCCTTTAGTTCGCCAAGTTCCGCAGTTGCAACGGCAATTTGTTGGGAAACTTGGGCAAGTTGGTCGTTGATGTTGTCGATATCCTCGGCGGAAACAACTTGGCTGTTGGCGCTGTAGGCGCGCACCTTGGAGATGGCATTTTGTTGCAATGCCTTGGCTTGCTCGGCGGACGCTGTTACCGTTTGCTCCACTTCGGCAAGCATCTTGATTTGGTCAAAACTGTACAAGTTGCCGTGGAAGTTTTCCACAGCGATGTTGTTTACGTAGTCCACGCGAAGGATGTCCGACAGTTGTTCGTTCAAAATTTGCTCGATGTATGCCAATGCTTTGGTGCGTGCGACAACTTGCCAGCGACCGTCAACACGCTTTTTGAGGACGGTTCTGGTTGTGCCATCTTCGTTGTGGAGACGGGAAAGGGAAAACTCCTCTTCGCCGGCAAAAAACTCCACTTCCACATCCTTGAGATTTTCCGCTTGTTCTCTAAAGCAGAAATCCAAGTAGGAGTTGAGTTTGCCACCACGAGTTGTGGTGATGGATTTGCCTTGGGCAGCGGTACCAAAGGTAAATACCTGTTTATCTCCTTGTGGATCGATTGCAATTACTTTGCAAATTTTCATACTAACCTCGCTAATTTTGACATAACTTTTGCAAATTTGTTGTAAAGGTGGAAATTTTGTGATACAATAGCAACACAAAACATTTTGTGAGCAAAATTTTTGCATATTGGGCGTAGTTTGCGCGCCAATATAGTATATAAAATATTTCGTCACATTGTATTATAACGCATAGCGAAAAAATAATCAAGAGTTACTAAACAAAAAGAGGTAAACAAATGGCATTTTGCACCAAGGAAAGACAACTTATTGACAGCGGTTACACATCCATTGACAACAAGTTTATACTAAACTACATGCCTGATGCACCAGACGTGCGCAGTGCTGTGTACCTTTTGGGACTGACTTTGTCCGAAAGCACCGGTGACGACAATGCCTTGAGTACCCTTGCGCAAAAGTTGGGCATTAGCGAACAAGACGTAATGTCCGCCTACTACCATTGGGAGGAGCTTGGACTTGTGCACATCACGGGGGAAGTTCCACCACGCGTAATCTACCTCAACGTGGACGCAAACACCAGCGCTTTGAAGAAAATCAAGCCGGGCAAGTACACCAAGTTTAGCAAAGAGATGCAACACATCATCGAAGGAAGAATGCTTACCGTAAACGAGTACAACGAGTACTACATGTTTTTGGAAAGCACCACTTTCGAGCCGGAGGCATTGCTTGCCGTTGCCAAGTACTGCGTGGAATTGAAGGGTAACAACATCAACTACCACTACATTTTGACGGTTGCGCGCAATCAACTTGCAAAGGGCGCAACGACCTTGCTTGCCGTACAAGACAACTTGGATAGTCAACAAAAGTACGACGACGACTTGAAACTTGTGTTCAAGGCGCTTGGTACCAACAGAAAAATCGACCACAACGACCGCGAATTGTACGAAAAGTGGACCAAGGAATTTGGTTTCACCTTGGACACAGTTGTTGCCGTTGGCAAAAAGTGCAAAACAGGCGGTATGGCAAAGTTGGATAGCCTCCTTTGCGAATACTACAAAAAGGGCGCGCTTTCCGTTGTGGAAATTGACAGTTACGACCAAGAAAAAACGCGCTTGTACGAACTTGCACGCGACATCAACAAATCCATTGGTGTGTACTACCAAAGTTTGGATGCCATCGTGGACGAATATATTTCTAACTGGGTGCGCCGTGGGTTTGACGATCAAACGCTTGTTGCCATTGCCAAGTACTGCTTTAGAAGTGGCATCCGCACCTTGGCAGGAGTTGCAAGCATTGTGGACAAACTGTACAAAAACGGCGTTACAACGTTGACAAGTTTGGAGCAATACCTACTGCAAATGTCCGCAAAGGACGAAAACATCCTTGCTATTTTGAAATCGGCAGGACTTGACAGACGAGTTACCAACAACGACCGCGCGCTTTACCGCACTTGGACGGAAACTTGGGGCATGCCATTGGAAGTTATACTGTTTGTTGCGGAAAAATCCGCCGGCACAGCCACACCTACCGCCTACATCAACAGAGTGCTTGCCGACTACAAACAAAAGGGCGTTACAACACTTGCGCAAGCACAAAGTCAAGTGGCAACTGCACCACAAACACAAGCAAGATCCACACAAAAGACGGCAATCATCGGCCAACGCGACATCGAACGCCGTGAATACACCGACCAACAACTCAGCGCTTTGTTTACCGCGCTGGATGACGAGGAGAACTGATGAACAAACAACAACTGTTGCAAATTGCACAACGCAACATTTTGGAAAAACGCAATAACGCCATCGACCGTTGCGACAAACTGCTTGCAAAACTTCGAACAATCCCCGCTTGGGCCGAGTGCGAAACAAACCTTAAGCAAGCGCAAGTGGACTACGTGATGAACGGCAAACAAGACGTTGACAAACAACGCATTGAAAAGTACCGCACCATCCAAAAGCAACTGCTTGGCAAACTCAAAGTGGACGAAAGCAGACTCACACCACAATTTAGTTGCGCAAAGTGCGCTGACACCGGCTACGTAGACAACGTTATGTGCGACTGCTTGAAGCAAGAAATCCGCAAGTTGCTGGTAAAAGATGCCGACATCAAACATCCAAACTGCACCTTTGCAAGCTCCACCGAAAAGGACAAGCACAACAAAGCCGTGTACAAAAAGGCACAATCACTTTGCCAAAAGGGTTGCGCAACCAACGTACTTTTGACAGGGGCAACGGGCACGGGCAAAACGTATCTGCTTTCCGCATGCGCAAACGAGTGCTTGGCAAACGACAAATCCGTTTTGTTTGTGACGGCCTACGCTTTGAACGAAACGTTTTTGGAGTGCCACCTTGCGCCACTACAAACCAAGCAACTTGTGATGGAAAACTTGTTGGACGTGGACGCGTTGTTTATTGACGACCTTGGCACGGAAAACATCTACCGCAACGTTACTGCCGAGTATCTTTTTGTGGCAATCAACGAGCGCATTGCACGCGGTAAGCAAACTTTCATTTCCACCAACTTGACGCTGGAAGACATCCGCGCAAGATACGACGAGCGAATTTTCTCCCGCTTGGTGGACAAAAACGTTACCTTTGTTCAACAACTTGTTGGCGAAGACAAACGCATCTAACAAAAAAAATCAAATGGATGGCAACGGCCGTCCATTTTTTATTTGCCAATTTTACCTACAAACAGCGCACAAAATGGTCAATTTGCAAAAAATATCACAAAAAAGGCAAAAATTGCCATAAATTATTGCAAAAAATGCACAACTTTTTGCAAAAATCTATTGAATTGCAACATCTTTTGTGCTACAATAGTTGTCCTGCCCGAGCCATGCTTGCGCAGTTACAACACAATAACTAATCAAGAGGAAATATACAAATGGATTTTAGCGAATTTATCAATCTTATACCCGACCAACTGATGTGGCTCATCAACTCGTTTTTGGGCGGTATTTTGGGCTTACTAATCGGCCTTGAACGTAGTAAGCGCCTAAAGGAAGCGGGCATGGGCACACACTTTATTGTTGGTTTTGCATCGGCATTACTCACTTGCATTTCCCTATCTTTCAAGACGGGCGAATATGGCGACGGCGCGCGTATTGCTGCACAAATTGTTTCCGGCATCGGTTTTTTGGGTGCGGGCATGATATTTTTCCGTCGTGAAACTTTGCACGGACTTACCACCGCTGCTGGTGTTTGGGCAACAAGCGCCATCGGTATGTGCGCAGGACGCGGTATGTATATTTTGGCTGTGGGCGCAACTGTGATTGTGCTGATTGTTCAATCAATTTTGCACACCAAGTCCATCAGACAAGTGAACAGACAACGTTTGCTACTGTTGAAATTTGTGGACGATGGAGTTGTTTCCGACCAAATTCGCATCTACTTTGGTGTTGAGCAATTCTATCGCTACAAGGTATCCCGCAAGGAAGATGGCCTGCACGTAGAGGCAGTTGTTAGACCAATAAAAAACTACCACGCTGAGGAATTGAACCAATTACTACTTGATCACCCAAACGTTCTTTCCATCGAGCGCTTGGAAGACCTGTAAAACAACCTGCATTTTTTGCAAAACAGCGTCAAAAACACACCACGTGTGTCAAAAAAACAAAAAACAACACAAAAAGGGACGACATTTTGCCGTCCCCTTTATTTTTGATTTCATTGTGCAATTTCTACACCACACGACTTTGATTTTTGTCGTATCTGCCTGCAATTTGTTTTGATATGTCTGGATGGATATCTGTTATTACTTGTCCTTCGATGGCAAAGGTGCACGTCTTGTCTGCAAAGTCTTGATTGATTTGCTTGGTAACTTTGTCAACTTTCATCAAGCTACAAGTAATGTGGTCGTTGATTAGTGGGTAGATATATGTGTTAACGTTGTCGTCAATCTGTATTTTTATCTTTAGGAAATATATATCATGATTTCTAATGCGACGACCATAAACGATGTTTAATGCTGGGGTTATTTTGATGATTTTGCCCTTTGCATCTAAACGCTGTGCATTTTTATCAATCTTAAGCAACCACAAAGCACTTGCTGTGGGAAGTGCTAAACAGCCCATTGCTATTATCATCAAACCAAAAAATGCAACCATTATCAGCAGGTTCATCTCGCCAGATATAACTGTTGCAACAACAAAGAACGCCATACAAAGCAGGGATAAAGCAATGATGACCACCGCTGGAATCAAGTTTTTCTTTATCGTGTGCTTTATGCAAACAATATTCCAAAATGCAGTTGGCTCATTTGGATGTTCAAACGAATACAATTTTTGCGCCACGTTGTCTGTTTTTGAGTAGTTGTCCAACAAAAAGTTTGCTTGCTTTTCCGTCAAATCCAACTTTTTTTGTAGTGCACAAATTACTTCGTTCATTTCAGTTGGCGTCAAAAATTTTATGTTATATTCCTTTTGTTTGTTGACTTTTTTCACTTGCTCCGAGATGACTTGGGCAATTTGAAAATCTGTCAATTGCAAATATTTTTCCATACTTTTTCTCCTTGACAAGATTATATCATATCTTTGTGCAAAATTGAATACATTTTGAACAAATATTGCAATTTGCATCAATATGTGGTACAATGGTGGTAACAAACTTTTGGGGGCTATTATGAAAATCACATTTATCACAGGTGCGGCAAATGGTTTGGGAACGGAGTTTGCACGACTTTACGCACAAGACAACAACAATCTTTTGCTGGTGGACAAGGACGAACAAGGGCTTTTGGCTGTTCAACAAGAGTTGCAACAAAAACATCCCGAACTTGTTGTGGACACTTTTGTTGCCGATCTATCCCAAACGGAAGAACTAAAACGCGCCTACCGCTACACCGTGGAAAAGGACTACTTTGTAAACAACCTTGTTAACGGTGCGGGTTTTGGCGACAGATGCGACTTCAAAGATATGGACATCGACAAACAACTTGCCATGACAAACGTCAACTGCAATGCCGTTTTGTACTTTACGCGCGTGTTTTTGGACAACATGCTAAAACACGACGAAGGCCACATCATCAACGTGGCATCCATTGCGGCATTTATGCCTGCGCCATACATGTGCACCTACCACGCAACAAAGAGTTTTGTGTTGTTGCTTGGCGAGGCCATCAGTTACGAAATCCGCAAGACCAACGTGAAACTGCTTACACTTTGCCCAGGACCATTCCTTTCCAAATTTGTGGAACTTGCGCACAACGACTACACCTTTACGAAAATCAAGCCCATCACAGCGGCAAAAGTTGCGCAAATTGGCTACAAAAAATCCTTGGCGGGCAAAAGTTTGCACATCATTGGTGGTGGCAACCGCTTGACAATTTTTGCAACACGCTTTGTGCCACGCAAACTTACAACAAGCATTTCCGCCAAAAATATGAAAAAAGGCGATTGACGTTTGAATATCAACAGTAGATGTGTGACGAAAAGACAAAGTACACCGCAAAGAACTATCCCAAATTGGCGCAAAAGATTTGTTTGTGCAAGATTGTTTTGTGGACACTTTGCGCACGATTGACAAATTTTTAACAATTTGAGCAATACGTTTGACAATAATTGTTAAACAATATATAATATGAAAGCATTTGAAAGCTTTCATACGCTGATGTACCTTCGCATGCGCTCGGTGGCGTTCGCAACTCCGTTGCTCGGCTGAGAGCTCAGCGGGTAGAGCACGGACTTGTTCCTTTTGCCACTTGTGGCAAACTAAGGAAGAGGTCACGGGGTATCCACGTATTTCAAATCCAAAATATTTATGCAAAATATCATACAATAATATCCAAATATTGTATGTTTGCTGATGTAGCTCAGCAGGTAGAGCACTTCCTTGGTAAGGAAGAGGCCAGCAGTTCAAATCTGCCCATCAGCTCCATAACACCGCAGACTTGTTCTGTGGTGTTTTTGTTTGTGGTGAATTATACTTTCAAGTGCAACACCCCAAATAGAAAAACAGTTCATATAAATCTATGGTATAATTGTGTTGTCACAATGATATTTATATATTTACAAGCAAAAAAAATTGTGTTATAATGCATTTATACTGGGAGTAGGCGAATTTGCGCCAAAGTTTGGTGCAAAGTTGTGCGGAAAATGTCCGCAGTTGCCAAAGGTCCCATTGCAACAAGCTTTTTAGCTTACAAAAAGGTGAACTATGAAAAAATCTATTTGGATATCAATACTAGTTGTGTTGTGCATCACAATGGTTGTGCTTGCCGGTTGCGTGCAACCCAAACCACACGAATGTCAAAACAAGTGCGAACAATGTGGTAAGTGTACAAATCAAGCTTGTGCAGAGGCCGTTTGTGTAGACAAGTGCCAAGGTCATGCACCTGCTCACACTTGCGAGAGCATTTGCCCCACTTGCAACAAATGTTTGGATGCAACCTGCACGGAAAGTGCTTGCGCAGAAAAGTGTCCTGGTCACACAACACCACACAGTTGTCAAAACAAGTGTGAAATTTGCGGTAAGTGTACAAACGAAAACTGTACAGAAGCAGTTTGCGCAAATAAATGCGAAGGTCACGTTCCACCACATGCTTGTCAAAACGTGTGCCCAGTTTGCGGAAAATGCACCAACGAGGATTGCGCTGAGGCCGTTTGTGCCGACAAGTGCGATGGACATCAAGAAACTGGCAAAATCCAACTGCAACTTACTGGCGCAAGTTTCGAAAGTATCTACGCCGAGTGGCTACCAATGGGCAATGCCACCTACAACGTGTACTGCGACGGCAAACTTGTAGACAAGGAACTCACTCGCAACTACGGCAGTTACTACCGTGTGGACATTGTTGGCATCACCGCTGGCGAGCACACAGTAAAAATTGTGCCTGTGTTTGACGGTACTGAGCAACAAACTCCTGCAACCACGTTTACCAAAAACGTTACCGCGCACGTACGCGAGGGCTTTGCGTTTGTGGGTGGTCAAGCAACTGGCGCATACAACATGGATGGCACATTGAAAGCGGATGCACGCGTGTTGTACGTAACAACCAACAACTTTGATACCATCACAATGGACATCCAAGTTGGCAAAAGCACCGTAACAACCCAAGTGGGATTGCAAAACATCCTTTTGGCTCTCAAAAAGGGCTACGAAACAAAACCCATTTGTGTGAGATTTATCGGCAACATTGTTAATCCAACCATTTTGCAAAAGGGCGACTTGGAAGTGGATTGTAGCACAACCAAGTTTACCGGTGGCATCACGCTGGAAGGTATCGGCAACGATGCAACCTTCAACGGATTTGGCGTACGCTTGAAAAACTGCAGTAACGTGGAAGTGCGCAACATCGGCTTTATGAATTGCGCAAGCGAAGAGGGCGACAGCGTTAGCCTTCAACAAGACAACCACCACATTTGGATACACAATTGCGACTTTTTCTACGGAATGGCTGGTAGTGACGCCGACCAAGACAAGGGCGACGGCGCAATGGACTGCAAAAAGTCCACCAACGTAACATTTAGTTACAATCACTTTTGGGATACAGGAAAAAGCAATTTGCTGGGCGTAAGTGGCGAAGAAACAACAAACAGTATCACTTACCACCACAACTGGTACGACCACAGCGATAGCCGTCACCCACGCGTGCGCACCGCAACTGTACACGTTTACAACAACTACTTTGACGGCAACAGTAAGTACGGCATTGGCGCAACGGAAGGTTGCTCCATCTTTGTGGAAAACAACTACTTCAACAACTGCAAAAACCCAATGCTCATCTCCAAGCAAGGCACCGATGCTCAAGGGGACGGCACGTTTAGTGGCGAAGATGGCGGAATCATCAAGGCATTTGGCAACGTGATTGTTGGTGGCAAAACACCCATCCCATACAGCCAAAATGCAACCAGTTTCGACTACTTTGATGCAACAAGCAGAGATCAAGTTGTACCTTCCACAGTTGTGGCAAAAAGCGGTGGCACAGGGTACAACAACTTTGACACAGCAAACACAATGTACGACTACAACGTGCAATCGGCCGAAGATGCCCGCGACAACGTCATTGCTTGGGCAGGACGCGTTCAAGGTGGCGACTTCAAGTGGACGTTTACCGATCAAGACAACAGCAGTTACGCAGTAGATGCCGAACTGAAAAAGGCAATTGTTAACTACACAGGCAAGGTTATTTTGGCGGACACTCCCGTTACACCAAACCCCAACCCAGATGGTGGCAACACCGATGGCGACAACACAGGCGACGGAGATAACACCGATGGCGACAACCAAGGCGGAATCACACTTCCACAAGTTAGCCATTCGTTTGAAAATGGCATCGAGTCGGACTACTTCACAATCAACGGCAACACTTCCGACAAAAAAGGTACCGTGATTTACAACGGTGTTACCTACACCCAATGCTTGAAGATTGAGTCGTCCACAAGCATCACGTTTACCACCACCGAAACAATGCAACTGACACTTGTTTTGGGCGGAAGTAGCAACAACAACATCAAAATTGATGGCGAAAAGGTAACCGGCACCACCAACGTGATTGTTGTCACTTTGGAGGCAGGCACCCACACCATCACCAAGGCAGACACAACAAACCTGTTCTACATTGCTTTGGATGTGGTGGAATAACGACCTGTCAATATTATGTTAAAAATTAAATAATGATTGTAAAAAACCATCCACTATTGGCAGTGGATGGTTTTATTTTTTTTGTTTTAAGTTGTATATTTTGCTACCAAGCAAAAAGTCCCACTATGTTCAAAATAAAACATAGGCATATCAAGATAAACGATAGAATTGAAAGTGAAAATCCTGCCCAATCCGCCATATGTTTTTCAGACTTTGCAAAATTAACAATTGCAAATATGCCAGATATGCCCGAGAGCGCAAGTGTTGTTGATGAAAGTGCAAACAAAACGAACACCCAGTGTGGAAGACCCGTGTCCAAGTACTGTGACAAAATTTCCGTACTGATATTCATAAACAATCCAAAAGGAAGATTGCATAATGAAATAGCAAGAGAAATTATGCCACAAATAAGAGTGTTACTGCCCTTAAATAGCACTTTGGCAGTATCAATTTCTACTTCAACTGATTTTTTTGCTGACGAATTAGAATCCATATCAGCAGAAAAACGTTTACCGTTGAATTCTACTCTCATCTTTACCCCTCCTTTCTAATTAAACTGTGTATGGATCGGGCTTACCAAGAATATTAAACAAGTCAATCAATGCACCGATACCAAACAAACCGCATGTAAATATGTAAAGTATACCTGTACCAACTTTTCCCTCGTAAAACTTGTGACCACCTACGCAGCCCAAGAACAAGCAGAGGAAAAATGATGTCCATTTACTGCATTGTTTTCCGCTAGTACCGCCTGCGTTGTTAATGTTTTGGTTTTGATTAGAGTTGTTGATAACGATTTGAGGTTGAGATGTTGCAGAATCTTCTACTTGACATCCGCAATGAGGACAAATTACCGCTTTCTTTGCGATTTTCGCTCCGCATTCTCTACAAAATTTGGTTTCCATTGTGTTACCATCCATTTGAGTATATCCTCCCATATAGTGTATAATCTCGTTTTTTGAGATAAACACAAAATTTATCTCAAAAGATGTCACGAGTATCGTAATTATATTACAAATGTATAGTATTGTCAACCCATATGGGTAAATATTTTTTTATAAACTTGTGATACTATATATACATATGGGTTATAGTTCACGGGAGGTAGTCATGAATATACTTAAAAAAATTAACAAAATGAGAATTGATCGTGGCTGGTCGATTTATCGCCTCTCTGTTGAATCTGGTATTCCTCAATCTACATTGACAAACATGTTCAATAGAGAAACACTACCATCAATTACAACACTTGAGTGCATTTGTAATGCTTTTGGCATTACTATGGCGGAGTTCTTTACTGAAGAAAATAATCCTACTGTAGAAATTAGTGATAACGAAATAATCTCGCTATTGCAAGAATTGAACGGAGAATCTAAATTACTGATACTTTCACTAATTCGACAACTATCTAAAAAAGAATAATAAAAAGGGACGATAAATTCGTCCCTTTTTTGTTGATACGTGTTGTGTTTTTGATGGAGAATGCTCTCACAAGTTTGTAATTATCGTTTTTCTGTTAACTGTGTCATTTGCTCTCTTCCGCAAGTTTTTGAAGGGCAAGGTAGTCCACCTTGGCCATTTTTGTTAGGGGAAGTTTTTCGAGAACGGCAACGCTTGTTGGCACCGAGTAGCGCATGAGTTTTGCCTTGCAATGGTCGATGACGACCTTTTCCAAATTTTTGGGGGCATCGGTTGCAAGTGTTACAAATGCCTTGAGGTAGGTTTTGCCGTTGATTTTGAAAGGTACAACGCAACAATCGGCAACAAAACTTAGTTCGGCAATGCAACTTTCCACTTCGGACGGAAAGACGTTTACTGCGGAGATCTTGACGGAGCGCTTTTTGCGGTCAACAAGGTACAAGTAGCCGTTGTCATCAAGATAGCCAACGTCGCCAGTTTTTACACCGCCATCCGCCAAAACACAAGTTGTGCCGTCCAAGTAGCCACTTGTTGCGCCGGGGGAGTACAAAACAATTTCGCCTTTTTGGTTGGCAGGAAGTTCAGCACCGCTTTCGTCCACAATTTTGACGGAGCAACCGGGCATAGGCAAGCCACAACTGCCCTTTTGGTAAAAGTCGTAGTTGTTTACAACGCACACACCGCAAGTTTCCGTGAGGCCGTAGCCACGCATAACTTTGCCTGTGCTACCATTTTTGGCAAGGATGTTGTCCACTTCCTCCACCAAACTTTCCTCCAAAAAGTCGCCACCGCACCAAATGACGTCAAGTTTGCGTAGATGCGGTTTATCCAGCAACTTTTGGCGTTGCATCTTTTTGAGCATGGCAGGAACCACCGCCCAAAGTGTGACGTTGTGTTTTTTGAGGTACGTGTTGACGATTTTGCAATCAAAACGGGGAACAAGCACCACCGAGTAGCCCAGCAAAAGTGGTGTGTGAACGCCTGCGCAAAGGCCATAGGCGTGGAACACCGGCAAGGTCACAAGGGAGTAGCAATCTATGGTTTTAGCGGGGTGGTACATCTTTTCGATACTTTCCGCTGTGCCGTTCAAGGCATCGTTTGTTAGTGTTACAATCTTTGCGTTGCCTGTTGTGCCACCGCTGTGCATGTAGCAAACAATGGCACTACCGTCGCTTTCCGTTTCCGTTGGGCCATCCAAAAGCATTTG
>JAFQSA010000055.1 GCA_017409765.1 Clostridia bacterium
CATTTGAAAAATGCTCGGTTCAAATGATGACGTTGAACGGCATCCAATGCCACCAACCATTTGACCCTTACTCACTAAAAGCGGACAAAAACACACTTGTTGTTAGTTACTGATGGCAAAATATTGCAAAAATCCGCGACACGTGGTTGTTTTTTGAAAATTGCTACTACTCAAAAACTAGTTAATATTGTAAGTTGAAAGGACAAAATATTAGCCAATTTTTTTGCAAGTTGTTGTGACAAAGCAATTACAATCAACCAAAAACTACATCAAAACTACTGCAACCGCACAATAGCAACCAAAGCAATCATTGCAAAATAAAAACTCGACTTGAAATAAAGTCGAGTTTTTTTGATATTGTTAGTTATTGTTATTTTGATTTTTCGCAAGTTCTAGTTTAGTTGTTTAGAGTTTTTACTAGTAAGATTTTCTAGCATTGGCTATTGCAAGTTTTTACCATTTGTGGTTTCTTGATAATTTTGGATTTTGTTACAACCAATCTTTAGGTTGTTCAACATTGCAAACACAAAATCCAATTAAGCAATTCCGCACTACCTATTTTTGACAATCTTTTTTGCCAAGTGGAAAAGTTCGGTATTGTCGAAAAGTGTTTGGTCTGTTGTGATGTTGTACAAGTAGAGTGGCACGTTTGCCGAAGTGTGGTAGTCGGCTGTGTACAAGTCGTCATCGAGGGCATCCTTGTTTTCCGCCTTTTGCAAACCACAAGTTTCGTGGTCGGCAGTAAAGATGATTGCGGTGTCGTCGCGCTTGCTTACCCACTCCAAAATGTAGTCAATGGCATCGTTTAGGTCCATCATTGCATAGATCATACTCATGATGTCCTGCTCGTGGCTGTGTTTGTCGATGTAGGCGCCTTCCACCATCAAGGTGAAACCCTTTTTGTTGTCCTTTGTGAGGTAGTCAAGGGCGTACTCCACAAGAGTTTTGAGCGAGGTGGGATTGTCGGCACTAGGATTGTAGATGGAATCTACGTTTTGGATGTTGCCAACAATTTTGCCACTTTGCATAGTTTTTAGTTCGTCAACACTTTCGGTGTAGGCAAAACCCTTTTCGTCAAAATGCTTTTTGTTGGAGTAGGCATAAGCTGAGGACCACTTGCCAACGAGCAAATCCACCTTGCCACTTGCTTGCGACTTGATGATATCGACGGTATCATCGCGACTTTCCGCATGGGCAGAAAAACTAGCAGGTGTTGCACCACCAATGACGTCGGTAGTTACAATCGCCGTACGCTTGCCGTAGGATTTGGAAATTTCCATGATGTTTTTGAGCTTTTTGCCATCGGGATCCAATCCAACGTAGTCGAGATTGGTTTTTTTGCCGGTGGCAAGGGCGGTTGCAGATGCGGCACTATCGGTGATGTCCGAATCGGCGCAATGGGTGGTAACTTCGCCCGCGTAGAACTGTTCAAAATTGAGTTGGTCCACTTCCATGTACAGCTTGGTGTTTTCGATGTGGTTGAAGCCCATGCCGTCACCAATGATGTAGATCAAATTTTTGACAGGAGATGTGTTGCAACCTGCAAGTGTAAATGCAAAGGTTAGCACAAAACAAAGTGCCAAACAGCAACAAAGCGCTTTTGTAAGTTTTTTCATAGTGTACCTCTTGTGTAGGTTGATAGGATGATTATAACACAAAACGCATCAAATTTCAAACCATATTTGAAAATAATTAGCCATTGCTACAAATTTTGTTTCCAAATGCTATGCCGTTGTGCTTTTTTGGCACTCCATCCAAAGTAAACTTGTTTTTAGCCTAGTTGTTGGGGGATATTTTAACAGATATCATTACAGTTTTTGGTATTGATGCTAGTTGTCTAGATTTTCAAAATCCTGATGTGTTGTGCTAAATGATGTACAACTATTTGCAAATTTTGCAAGTTTTGTGTAAAATCGGCGACACGTGGTTGTTTTTTACTAATATCCAAAACTATTCATTCCTTGGGAATTGATACAAAAAAAGACGATGGCTAAAAATAGTCATCGTCGTTTTGTTGCTTAGATGTGATTGTGCAACTGGAAAACTATCCATAATTGCACTGCTGAAAAACTATCGGCAAGTGCATTTTACGAAAGAACAATCGGCAAGTACCTTTGCTGACACTATCACAATTGCACGACTAAAAATCATCAAAGTGTTTGTCTGCAATTATGCTTGTGCCTTGCTGTTGGCCTTTGCGCGTTTGTTTTTGATGGCGTGATACACAAGATTGAACACGTAGATGTACAACACAAACAGCAAAATTACGCTAAGTGGGTAAAGCACAACATTGCCATTGAATAGGTTGTACAAAATGTCGTAAGGTGTACCGTCGCCACGCATCAAAAACATGTAGTTGTACTCCAAAAGGTGATTTGCAACGTATGCCAAAACGCCGATACCCAACATGATGCCGTAGGTGATTGGAAGGTTTTTCTTTTGCATGCTTTCCATACCGGAAATGACAATGTACAAAGATGCAAAACCGCTGATTGTGTGAGTGAGTCCATTTGCAACGTTGTGTACCGAAAGCACGGGGTAGGCGTTGAAGTTTTGTCCAGCAAAGTACACACCCATGACTGCGCTCAAAATGCCAAAGATAAACACAAAATCCAATGCCGCCTGTTTAACTCTGCCCTTGGAAAATGCTGCAAGGGGAATTGTGATAAATTGAATTGAGCACAGAAACAGCGGTAATTCGTACAGCCAACGCATTGCATCATCAGAAGTGATGCACGCAATTACCACGCGGATAATCTCAATGGTATCAATTAGGATTGCTGTCCAAATCATAACGTTGTTTTTTGCCTTTGCAGATTTATTTTTGAATGCTTTGCCAATCAAAATGGCACAAACAACCATCAAAACTATCAAAACTGTTGCAAAAGTGAGGTGTTGCCAGGACATGTACCCTTCCGGCTCGCGCTCGTAGGTAACTTGTACTGCATGCTTGATTGAATCAATAAACATAGTTTCTCCATTTACATTATTGAGAGTGTTGTATTTCCTAATTGTTATAAATATAGTACCAAGTTAACAAAATGTCAAACATTTTACAGAAATGAAAACAATATTGAAAATTTTTATGTTTGCTTGATTGCTTAAAAAATCATCAATATGTTTGTTTGGATATATAAAAAACATCAATGGGAAAACGTCCAATATCTTTGTTTGGATATATAAAAACAGCAATATGTTTGTTTGAATATATAAAAACAGCAATATCTTTGTTTGGATATATAAAAAGCCATCAATGGGAAAATTCCATTGATGGCTTGAACATAAAATTGATACGTTATTTGGATACAAATGTTGTTGATGTAGAACCACTTTGTTGAAAAAACTCGATGAATTTGCCATTTGATTGACCTGATTTTGCAACTGTTGATTAACTTGATTTTGCAACTGTGTTTGGGGCAAAGTCACTTTGCAAGGCGCTCCACAATCTTTTGAGCGACGCGTATGCCATCCACAGCGGAGGACACGATACCACCAGCATAGCCTGCGCCTTCGCCAACGGGGTACAGGTTTTTGAGGTTGGATTGCATTGTTTCGTCACGCAAAATTTTGACGGGGGAGGACGTGCGACTTTCGATACCTGTCAACACACCACTTGTGCCAAAGCCCTTGATTTTTTTGTCGAAGTGCAAAAGCGCCTGTGCCAAAACGTCGCCAATTTGCTTGGGGAGTAGGTCGCGGAGATTGCACGTCTTTACGCCACGAGGGTAACTTGGGGCAAGTTGCAAGTTTGTTGAAGGTACGTTTGCAACAAAGTCCGTAACGTTTTGACAGGGCGCAACGTAGTTTCCACCGCCCATTTGGTAGGCAAGTTTTTCCAGATGTTGTTGGAATCGCACACCGCAAAGCACGTCGGTGCCAAAGCCGTAGGCATCCACGTCCGCTTGAGTGACGTTTACCACCAAGGCGGAGTTAGAGTTTGCCTTGTCACGCGCGAAGTAGCTCATGCCGTTTACAACGACGGAGTTTGGCTCGCTGTTTGCCGAGACCACCACACCACCGGGGCACATACAAAAACTGTAGCAACTGTGAGTTGGCGTTACTTGGTGGGCGAGTTTGTAGCTTGCGGAAGGGAAATCGCGATGGGTTGCGTACACGTTGCCATACTGCGCGGTGTTGATAAACTGGCGTGGGTGCTCGATGCGAAGCCCCACGGCAAAGGGCTTGAATTGCATGTTGGCGTTGTGTTTGACAAGCGTTTGGAAAACATCCCTTGCGCTGTGGCCTACTGCCAAAGCAACAGTATCCGCCAAGATTTGTTTGCCGTCCTGCGTGATTACGCCCTTGACAATGCCACCATCCATAACGAAGTCGCAAACGGTGGTATCAAGAAGGAACGTGCCACCAAGCGCTGTGATTTTGTCGCGGAGATTTGCCACCACGATTTGGAGTTTGTCGGTGCCGACGTGGGGAAGAGCATCGTACATGATGTTTTGGGGTGCGCCACAGCGAACAAACTCCGCAAAAACCGAGTAGGTAAATGGGGAGGAAATGCCCGTTGTGAGTTTGCCGTCGGAAAATGTGCCTGCACC
>JAFQSA010000056.1 GCA_017409765.1 Clostridia bacterium
GTTACAAGAAGTACATCTTGGAATGCATATTGACCAATAGTTTCTACTTTGCTTGGAATAATGAGTTCGTTCTCGTTTTCGGAGTTAAACTTGTTCAAAAGACTACATCCAGCAAATGCATATTCGCCAATGCTTGTTACATCTGTAGGCAATGTGATACTTTCAATGAAGTCACAGTTGTTGAATGCCGCTACAGGAATATCTGTTTGGACTGTTATTGTTACATTCTTGATTGTGGTAGGAATGTGGTAGAAATAAGATTGGAAGCAATAAGCGTAATCGTAACCATAGTAATAACCAACTGTTCCATAATAATCATAGCATGAATATTGCCAGATGGCTCCTGCAACAGAAGAATATTGTGTATCTACATAAGTTGTAGAACTTGTAGAATAATATGTACCCGCAGAACCAGCTGAGCTATATGTTCTTTGAGTGCCAGTATATCCAAAGATATATCCAAATACCGCATAGGGAGCTTTAGCATTAGCACTTGCTCCTACAAATGGCAAAGTGATGTCTTCAATTGCTACGCAACCCTTGAATACTCCAAGTCCTATGCTTGTTACACTGTCGGGAACTACTACTTTGGTTACAAGAAGTACATCCTGAAATGCATATTGACCAATAGTTTCTACTTTGCTTGGGATAATGAGTTCGTTCTCGTTTTCGGAGTTAAACTTACTCAAAAGACTACATCCAGCAAATGCATATTCGCCAATGCTTGTTACATCACTACCAAGTGTAAGCGTTGTAAGTTCTGTACAATTTTGGAAAACACGATTGCCAATGGATGTTACTGTATCGGGAACAACAACCTTTGTAATGGTTGCTTGATTTGAAAATGCCGATGCAGGTATTGTCGTTACAGGAGTGCCACCAATATAGGAAGGAATCCACATGGTCGTGCTTGTACCAACATAACTATTAATAGTTATTGCACTGGTTCCACTGTAAGTAAATTCTGTAGGTTTGTTTTCCTCAGTCCACCAAGCGTATACAGTTGCACCATTTAGAGGCATTGTGTTTTCGGTGAACTCTGTTGTGAGACCAACATCAGTAAACCAACCGCCGAAGGTGTAGCCCTCTCTTGTTGCATAATACAATGACAAATCAGACTGATACTTTTGAGTGATGGATTCAATTTCTTCACCACCATTAGTAACCATAGTTACTGTGTAGGAGTTTCTTGTGTAGTAGTAATCTACCACCAAACTTCCATCTGGTGCAATGGTTACAGTTTGTGTACTTGGAGATGTAAATCCTGTGTACGACTTCACTGCAGGGGTAATCGTTGCATCAGCAGTTCCAATAAAGGCTTGTACTTCGGGTGCTTCGTAGCCGTCACCAGCGATGTTTTGCTTGTGGTGATTTACGACATAGAGAATATCTGTTAGTGGTGTCCACTTTGCAACAAGGGTTATACTGGTTGCTGTTTGCCATGCGCCACCAGTGTACTTTGTTTCGCCATCAAACCAACCTTCGAATATGTAACCTGTACGAGTTGGCGTTGGCAATGTGTACTCTTGATCATAAGTAACTATGACGGAATCTTTCTCAACAGTGCCACCATTTGCATCAAGTGTGATGGTATAAGTATTGGCTGTCCAACGCGCTGTCAATGTCATATCGGTTGTGTAATTCCAAATGCCAGACTCAATCTTTGTGTCGCCATTGTACCAACCACCAAAGGTGTAACCTGGGCGAGTAGGTGTTGGCAATGTGTAGTTTTCGTCGTAAGCGACTACGTCTTGATATGTCGAATCATTGTCATAAATCAATCCTGCAAATGTACCACAGCTTGCTGTTGCCGCAATTATATTTGGAGGGCTACTAAACAATCCGTCGAAGTAGAAGTAAGCAGTGGATGTATAGTTTGTGTTGTATCTATACAAGCTTATTACGATAACATCCCCCTCGGAGCAAGTAAAGCTGCTGCTTTGATACGAAGTAGAATAGGTATTAGACGAACTTCTAATTGTTGTTCCCGTTGTTATATTGTAAAGTCGCAGGTAGTATCCATAGTAAGAGGATGAGTAAGCATTCTTCCAATAAATATGATGTAGACCTGATTCTTGCGCTACCATATAAATATGCTTTATAGAACTTGAAGATGTGCCACTTGTTGATACAGAATAGTAATTAGAACTCGATGTATACTCAGCTGGATAGATTTGAACTTCCGAGTAAACATTTGACATAGACATCTCCGTCCAACCTGCATACAAGGTTATATCTTCGGTGATTAAAAAGTCGTCGGTACTCATACCCATGGATGTGTATTTTGTGGTGCAGGCGGAATCTATGTACCAACCTGTGAATACATAACCACTTCTTGATGGACTTGCAGGAGGCCAAAAACTTTGACCATTTAGCAAGGTAACCGTAGTGGTAGTTGAACCACTGTAATTATAATCGATGGTTACAGTAATATGATCTTGTGCATATTGGACATCTTCATAAGTCAATGTATACTCATTAGCTGTCCACTTTGCCACTAGTGTTACATCAGAAAGATGCTTCCATGTACCACCAGTAAATTTGATAATTTCATCATACCAACCATCGAATGTGTAGCCTGTGCGTGTTGGTGTTGGCAATGTGTAAGGTTGGTCGTAGGTGACTGTGATAGAGTCATCTAAACACTCGCCACCATTTGCATCAAGTGTGATAGTATAGGTGTTGGCTGTCCATGTTGCTGTGTAGGAGCGGTTACTTGTGAGATTGCTGATAGTTACAACCATTGTTGGCTTAGATAAGCCTGTTCCAGTCCAACCAGCGAAGGTGTAGCCAGTTTTGGTAGGTTGAGCAAGAGTGATGGTGTCTTCAACGTCATACGTCTTAGGGTTGGATGATGGGTTAGTACCACCATTCATCGTGTACGAAATGTTGTAGGTTATGATATTCCACTTTGCTGTGAGTTTGAGATCGGAAGTCCTCTTCCATGTACCACCAGTGTACTTTGTGCTACCATTGTACCAGCCAGCAAACGTATATCCCGTGCGTGTTGGGGTTGGCAATGTGTAGGATTTATCGTAGGTAACGGTGATGGAGTCATCTTCAAGCACTACACCATTTCCATCAAGTGTGATTGTGTAGGTGTTTGCACGCCATGTTGCTGTGTAAGAACGAGGGCCTGTGCAATCATCAATCACAACAACCATTGTTGGTTCGGAGAGGTCTGTACCTGTCCAACCAGTGAAAGTGTAGCCTGTTCTAGTAGGTTGTACAAGTGTGATTTCATCCAAAATTGTATATGTAGTTGGGTTTGATTGTGTATTAACACCACCGTTCAAATTGTAGGTAATACCATATTCAACGATATCCCATTGTGCGGTAAGATCGAGATTGGATGTTCTCGTCCATGTTCCGCTTGCTACCTTTTTGCTTCCCTCGTACCAACCCGAGAAATTGCGACCTGTCCATTCGGGAGTTGGAAGGGAGTAAGGTTGATCGTAGGTAACTGTGATTGATTTAGTTGAAACAGTACCGCCATTAGGATTGAGGGTAATTATGTAGGTATTCGCTTCCCAGTTTGCTTTGTAGCTACGGTTACCAACACTACCAGTAGCGATAGTCACCGACGTTGTTGGTTCGCTGAGATCTGTACCTGTCCAACCAATAAATGTGTAACCGGTTTTTGTTGGGTTAGTCAAAGTAAAGCTACTGTCTTCGATACTGTACTCAATTGGATTGTTTGTGGCAACAGCACCGCCATCAAGATCGTAGCTAATTGTGTATTCCTTTTCGCTCCAAATAGCATTGAGTTGCAACTCAAAAATTCCATCAACTTGGTAGCTGTAAGAGTCGAGTACCCATTCTACAAAACGATAACCCATTCGACCAGGTGTTTGAATACCAGAGAAATCTGCAGAAGAGTTGTAGTTGAACTCGACCGTTTCGGAAACTTCTGTTGGTGCGGATAGAGGATCTATTATATGAGGCATTGCGGATGCGTTTGCAAAAACGATACGATCATCGTTTTCATCTTGAGCATTTGCATATTCTGTACCAGAGAAGTCACCGCCATCCATGCCATAAGTAAGTTTGACAGGAACACCTGCGGATAGAATAATTTCAATGCCGGATTTAAAATCGTTAACATCGATGCAATTGATACCATACAAAACTTTGATACGTTGTTCGCTATCAGAAAATCCATCAATATCTTGATAGATTTGCATAGCTTCGTCGTATTTGCCTGCGTTGAACAATTCGTCCGCTTGATTGTAGCGAATGAGCGGAATGATGAATGTAACCAAAAGAACCACAACGGCAGCAATAGCGATAACAGTAGGGATGCCGACCTTTGCTACTTTGATAGCTTGGGCCTTTTGTTTTTCCTTTTTTATTCGACGTTCTTCAGCCAAACGCTCTTGAGTTCTTCGTTCTTCTTCCGCTTTGATACGAGCCGCTTCTTCAGCTTGACGTTTGTCCTCGTACCATTTTTCAAGGCGAGTGTTCAGCGTGCGAATTTGATGATCGACATCTTTGTAGCCACTGATGGTTTGAAGTTCCGTGATGCTCTTTTTGAGGTCTACATCCGTAAGCTTGTTTGCCGGAACAGACACTCTATCCATTGCTTGACGATAAATGGAATCCTTGCGAGCGGTTTCCTTTCTTTCGCGACAAATTTTGATTTTTTCTTGGGAATCCTTGTAGTTTTCGATAGATTGGAACAAAGCAATCGCGCTATCATACGCACAGCCATTCATAAATTGTACTGCACGCTGATAGATACCATTAAGTCGATCTTCCTCTTTGAGTTTTTTGCAATCTTCTATCTTTTGGGCGGAATCTTTATAATTAGTAATTCTTTGGAAAAACTCAACAGCCTCGTCAAAACGACGATATCTCATAGCTTCAACACCACTTGCATAGATTGAATCTTTGCGGGCAGTTTCGTTCCTGTTGATAATGGCGTTATTGTAGCCCTCGATAGTCTCCCTGTACTTGGGGGATGCAAAACGAATTGCCTTTTGATAGTTGTGAGAAGATGAAATTGGATTTTTGCATTGAGGCAAGTCGGAGACTTTTCTAAGGCGAAGCTCGATCAAGAGTTTAACAATGTACGCTTCGGCACATTCTGGATCAATATCCAACACCTTTTCGGCATACTCATCAGCATGGTCAAATTCGCCATCTTCCAAAAACAAAAATGCACGACGAAGTAGAGGCGCTGTCTCTTGAGCGTGGCCATCACTTTGAATAACTACTCGTTCAGTTACAGTTGCTTCTGGCTTTTTGTCCCTGCCAAGAATTTTTTTGATGCCACGAATGAGGTCTTGCATAAAGCCAAGTTTGGACATATCTTGTGCTTGCAAGTGACTGAACTCTTCGGGTAGGTCGTATGGATCCATACCTCTGTAAGCAGGGATAAGCATCTTTTGACCTTTGCTGTTTTTAACAAGAGCAAGGTATCTTGACCACTCATTCTTCACCCATACTGCATTGAAGTGTTCTGGCTTAGTACCAAGTACCACCATTACCTTTGCCGAGTTAAGTGCAGCAAAAATGTATGGTTCATAGGCAGAGCCAAGCTTGTCTTCAAGTGTTATGCGTGCAAAGAATACTTTGAACCCTTCTTGTGTGAGTTGGTAATACAAATCTTGTGCCAAAACACTATCCTGTGTACGCTTACCAATTGCATCAGTTTCCTTGTAGCAAATGAACACATCAAAAGGTTCTTCCTTTTGAGAAATAGCAAGGATGCCCTTTTGAATTTCGTTGATAGCTTTAGCTTCTTCTTCGTAGATGCGACGTTGATACATATCTGCATGCTTAAGAGCAGATTTGTAATTGTCATCATCAAAAATAGAGGTAAATTGCACACGATTTACCGTAGGTATACGTCTGTGACTGAGTGGATCTTCAACATACTCAATACCGTATTGACACAGCACAAGAGACCAATACGCTTCCGCATCGGTTTGGTCTTCGTTTAGTATCTGTTCGTACACTGCCATAGCTTTGTCGAAATCGTTGTTTCTACGGAAATGGTTTGCACGTTCGTACAAACTTACACGTTTTTCGTCGTCAAGCTTGGGCAATGTTTGTTGTGTGCCACAATAGTCACACGTTGCAACCGTTGCATTTTGCTTGATTTCTAGTGTGCCTCCGCACATTTTACAATTGAATGTTGACATGATTTATCTCTCTTTATTTAAAGTTTTTGGATGTTTTATCTATAACCATAAAGTATTACTTTTATTGAGTGTAAGGTTCAAATTCTATCAACTTCTTTATATCGATTATGCAAATAAATCGCAATAAAGTTGACAACCTAAGAACCAATCTTGCCGTTACATTGGTTCCATCATCATCTTGAATCACCACCATCTTCTCATTAGTTGATGATAGTTTAAGCAAAAATTTTCCATGGGCAAGTCCATTTCTAATTCTATGAAATAATTTCAGATACCTATTACTTCCTGGTGTTTTACTAATAACACATCGTTCGATATCATAGTTATTAAGCATACCATCAGCAAGATTATTATTCTTGAATAACTCGTTCAAATTATCTTCCCTAGTGAAAATAAAATTGGAGTTTTTCGAAAAATCTATTACACTAACTAGGGCTTCCCCTAAATTTGTAACAATCTTTTTCTTATCTACCACATCTACCACCTGAATAGAGTTCGTTTTCCACCCATAGTCTATAAAAGATCTTTTCTTAAAGCTTTGCCTATCACACATAGAATATGTAACAAAAAATGAATATAATGATGCGTATTCTGTTTGTGACAGCTCATATTCATCATTGGCACACCCAATTATTGACTCACTAATACGATATTTGTACGATTGTGTCATATTATTTCAAAGCCTTGCACTTGGCATTTCTTTCGCTTACCAATGCCAAAACGGTGTGTGCAAGAGATTCAGCTTCAATAATGTCGTTGCTGTCGATGGCTTTTGCAAAGTTTTCGAATGCTATTTTGAGTTCGCTTTCTACATCTGCAAGAGCATCGTGAGACATTGGATCTGCATATCTAATAGCTTCATAGACTTTGTGAGTGAGAGCTTTTGCTTCGGAGGATGCTCTGGAGTCAAGTGTAGATGCATCAACTGTAAGTAATTTGATGAATTGTGTTTTTTGCTTAACATTTTCGCCAACACGTTCAACTTCTGCGATAGCAACAGATGTCTTCAATACGGAAATAATGTGGAAAACAACAACGCCAATACAGAGAATAGCACCAATAAAGGTTGGAATAGCAGAAATAGCTACACAAATGCTACCAATAACTGTCATTACGATCAAAGATGTTAGTCCCTTTTGAATAAGAGGCATACGATAGAAACGTTTTTCGGCATCTTTACTTTGACTACCACTCAAGAAATTTATGCTTGCAATAAGATTTGCAATATAAGCAACTGTTGTCAACGCATAACCAATCCAGAATGTTGCTGTGAATTTGGGATAATCAGGCAAAGCTGGAACTAAAAATGCAAGAACATTAAAGAGTGCCAAACAGAATGCCCAAATTGCTATGTAGATCCAAAGAGTCTTTTTCATTGTATAGTCCTCCTAATATTAAAGTTTTTCGCCACATTCTGGACAGAACTTACCGCCACTTACAGCAGCGCCACATTTGGGACATTCAGTTACAAACTTGTGCCCGCATTCTGGACAGAACTTGCCTTTTGCTACAGTGTTACCACATTGTGGGCAAACAACAGTATCTGCAGAAGCTGGTGCAACCTTTTCGCCACACTCAAGGCAGAACTTTGCGTTTTCTGGAAGAGGTGCGCCACATTTAGCACATTTTGCAGTTGGAGCTTGTGCTGGTGTGCCTGTAGGATTTACGCCTTGGAACATTTGACCAAGTTGTGGAGCAACAGCACCAGCCGCTGCAATACCAACACCAAGGCCAATAACATCGCCTGCGACACCACCGCCACCATTGATTGTCATGTTGCCAATACCTTCCGCATAGGCCTTTTGAACATCTGCAGCAAGAACATCACGTTGAGTGTAGCCCATTGCAGCCATAACGTCAGCCTCGGCAATACCTTGCATTCTTGTTGCTTGAGCCGCTGCTTGAGCTGCAATTACTTGTCTTTCCGCTTCTGCACGAGCAACTGCTGTTTCCGTTGTTTGTTGTTCGACAACAACTTGACGTTGTGCCGCAGTAACTGCTGCATCGGCATCGGCTTGGGCGGAACGAACAAGTGCATCGGCTTGGATCATGCGTGTTTGAAGAGAAACTGTGTGCAAATCTCTTAGACGACGGAAGTTAGGATCGTTTTCTGGCAACAAAACTGTTGTGAGATAGAATTGTGGAATAGTAAGTCCGTATTCTTCGAAACCTGGGTTAATTGCTGAGTGGAGTTTTTGGGAGAGTTTTTCCAAATGCTCGTCAATTTCGAGAAGGTCAATGTTTTCACTCTTGATGCTGCTTGCAAGGTGGGATTTAACTGCAGTAGAAATCAAGGGCTTGAAGCAGTTTTGAATGGACTTTGTAAATCCTGCACCGCTATCGCCCCATGCAATACCATTCATTGTACCAACGAGTTTCACAAGAAGTTTACGAGAATCGGATACTTGTAGATTAAGTTCGCCACAAGCGCCAATTTCAAGAGGAATGCCCATTGTAGGTTCGATAAATCTAACCTTGCTATCAGTACCCCATTTGATTGCCATTTGAACAGTCTTGTTGATGAAGTAAACTTCGCAGTGGAAAGGTGAATCCTTACCAACAACAAGATTTTTGAGAATTCCGCCAATTTTAGGAATGTTTTGAGTTTCAAGAGTGTAGCGACCAGGGCCGAACAAGTCCAACGCTTGACCATTCATCATAAAGATGGCCTCTTGACTTTCGTGTACAATAAGTTGTGTAAGACTATTGAAGTCTTCACTGGGGTGTTTCCAAATAAATGTGGAATTATCACCTTCGTACTTGATTAATTCTGCGATTTGAGACATGGTGTTTTCCTCCATTGTAAATTAATTTTATGTTTATGGAACTTTTCCAAAAATATAACAAATAAAAAATGCGCCACCGCAAGCGATGACGCATATAGAATGTACTTTCCGCTTGCTGCGACACAATTTACTCAATCTACTAGCAAAAAAGATTTATGTAATGCGAAAAAGGTACACTTCTACCTGGAAGTATACTTTTTTTGCTAGTATTTAATTGTGTCGCAACATCATTTTACCACAAAATAATTAATAAATCAATATGTTAGATAATAAAATGGCGCACAAAGGGGCGGTATTTAACAACCAAATGGCCAAATGTATTTATATTGCTGACAAAATATAGATTGATTACTAGAAATATAACTATTGGTGCGTCGTTTTGTATTACATTGGCCCTGCCAGACGGTGGCTAGGCATTAGTCACAAAACAAAGGATACGACAAGTTCGTATCCTTTTTGTTTTACACGATGTTACAAATTGCATGTTGACAAATTAGTTACAGCTATGTACAATATACTTGTACCATGACACAGCAGAGATAACCCATTTGGCAATACCATATCAACATTAAACATTACTTCAAAGAAACATGAGTGTAGATGAGCAGTTTAACGAGGTATTTACGGGAAAAATTGTGAATGGTAAAATGTGATTCAGCAAATGACTCTTTTATTTAATTGATCTTGGAGGTAATTTATGGATAGACATATAGTTGATACAATGAAAAAAGAATCAAAATGGTTTTTCTTTTTGATGTTGTTTGGTTGTGTTATGTTGGCGTTAATTTTTGTCGGTATGAAGATAAACGACACGGATTGGGATGATAACATCGTACAAATAGCACTTGGTTTTTTTGCGGGATCTTTCGGCCTATATGGTTGGCTATATGGTATAACCTACAAAATAGAAATTAGTCAGGAGAAAGTTTTAATTAAAACCCTTTTTAGGCGATTTAACATCAATATTGCGGATATCGAAACATACACTTGTGAAAGACATAGAAAGTCGGCATTCTATCAATTCGATCTATTCACAAAGGATAAGCATTTTTTACTTAACACCAGATATAAACAAGAATTTATGGACATATTACAAAATGCTGGAGTTCAACCGGTTGCAAAATAAGCATCTATCGCTTAAATAGAACTAAATTAGGAGAGCCAACTCGGCTCTCCTTTTTTTGTTGTAGGTTTCACTTATTTTACAATATAACAAATCAGATATACTAAATAACGCAACTATCTCAAGAGATAGTTGCGCTTTTTTCATGCAAAAAATAGGAAATAAAAATATTTTGAGAAATTTTACAAAACTGGTACCAAATTGTAGGTTGCTTGGATAGGAGTAGTGAAGGAGCAAGGCGCCAAACTCCTTCGTTATTGCAAGCTCGGCATATTGTGCACTACTGCTAGGTATTGTGAGCGGTGCTTCAGCGACTGGAGCAAATCAAATAGTACAGCGCTTGTGGCGACAAAATTGTTGCACAAAAAAGGACACGAAATGTCGTGTCCTGTGTCTTACTGGAATACTGTGTTGATATACACCGTACCGCACTACTCCCACATGTCCATCACGTACACAAGGGGTGTTTCGTTTTCGGGGTAGTCGTAGATGTTCAACGTGTCGCCAACGTGGCGGATTTGTTGTTCGTCAAACAATTGCAAAAATGCGTCGATTGGGGCAATGTCGATTTTGCTGGTGCCAAACTTGTAGTGCATGGGGATGACGATTTTGGGTTGGATTTGGTCCACGTACCACTTTGCGCCGACGTGGTCGATTGTGTAGGTGCCACCAACTGGGATGAGAAGAAGGTCGCAACCGGCAAGGGTTTTGGCAACATTTTCGTCCAAGCAACCGATATCCCCAAGGTGGGCAATTTTGAGGCCATCCACCAAAAAAGTGAACACCAAGTTTTTGCCACGGAGTGCGCCTTGCTTGTCGTCGTGGAAAGTTTGCAAACTGTTGATGGCAACGTCGTCCGCTGCGCAAGCGCCAACAACGTCGATTTCCGTTGGTGCGCCAACGATACTATCCAAGCAATCGTGGTCGGCATGATGGTGGGACATTGTTACCACGTCGCAACGCACCAAAGGCATTTGTAGACCAACCATGTCGCTTTTGTAGGGGTCGGTGACAATGGTCATGCCCATGTCGCTGATAATCCTAAAAGATGAGTGTCCAAGATATTGTAGTTTCATAGTTTCACCTCGCAAGTATAGGTACATTTTACTATGGATTGGTTGCGATGTCAATAACAAATATTGCACAACTGTTAGCAAAATGGTTAAACTTTGGTATAAAAGTGGGCAATTTGGGGGCAAAAAACATCTTTTTGGATGGAAAAGTGGCTTTTTTCAAAAAGTAGTAGATTTTTTGCTGTTTATTTGATATAATAGTAACACACAGAAAGACACAATTTGATGGCCGTTTGCCATCGCTGTGGCGGAGGAACTATGAAGACTTGGTTTTTGGACCAACCAAAACAAATGCGTATGGTGGACGAACCACCAACACAATTGACCGGCAAACTTGTCAAGGTGAAAATTGAACAACAATTGTTGACAAACTCCCTGTTCGACATCTACTTGGGTAACAGCGTACGTGAGTACCCATTTGTGATGGCGCGCAATGCTGTGGGGGTTGTTTCCGAAGTGCCCGAAGGCGTATCCATGCTAACAAAGATGGACCGCGTTGCCATCGAGCCATACATCCCTTGCGATAATTGCGACGAGTGCCGTAGCGGTAACCACTCCGACTGTAGCGACATTGTGGAGCTTGGTCAAAACAGCGATGGATTGCTACGTAACTTTGTGGACTTGCCCTACACAATTTTGCACCACATCCCAGACAACCTTTCTAACGAAAAGGCGTTGTTTGTTAGTTACGTTTCCTTCTGCTTGAACATTGTGGACGCGTTGAAGTTGGAAAAGGGCAAGCACGTTGCAGTTTTTGCCAGCACCAAGACAGGCCTCATCCTTGCGCAACTGATTGCCTACTACCAAGCGGTGCCCATCTTTTGTAGCAACGAGGAAGTGCTTGTTGCCGAGGCACGCAAAATGGGAATTTTGTACTGCATCAACACCGAAGAGGTGGACGTTGCCAAGGAAATAAAGATTGTTACCGGTGGCAGAATGTGCAAAGAGTTGGTGTTCTTTAGCGACAGCGACTTCCGCATCAAGGACGTGTACGACTCCGCAGCGCAAAACGCAACAGTTTGCTTGGCGGGCTACTCCAACAAGGACAGCCGTATGACGGTGGCACAAATTTGCCAAAAGCACCTAAAGATCATTGGTGTGTACAACGGCTACGGCAATTTTAGTTCGGCAATCAATTTGCTTGTTACCAACAAGGTTAACGTTGACCGCTTGATTGGCGAGGTTGTTCCATTTGAAAAGTTGGACCAAGTTCTTGCAGAAACCACCAGCGAAGAATTGAAGTTGAAATCCAAGGTTATTAAAGTTGATTAGAAAATTAGGGCGAGAATTTCTCGACCTTTTTACATCAAAAAAGCAGATACGTTGTGTATCTGCTTTTTGTTTTTGGGTTATTTTTTCAAAATTGACGTTGGATTTTCGCAAAGGCAAGTTTTGATTGCTTTCAATGCGATTTGACTTTGCCAAAATGATTGTGGAAAAATATTACAATTTGTCTACATACATGCTTGCGGAAAAGCCTGCTACTGCACCATCGCCCACCGCAGTTGCGCATTGGCGGATACCCTTTGTGCGACAATCGCCTGCAACAAACAATCCATCGCAACTGGTTTTGCAATCTTCGCCAGCAACGATGTAGCCACGCTCATCCAACTCGACAAGGCCACTAAACGCCTCGTTGTGGGGGATTTGGCCAATGGCAACAAACACAGCATCACAATCGTGATAGGTGATTGCGCCAATTTCGTCGGCATAGGCAACACCTGTAACGTGGTCGTCGCCAACAATCTCGCGTACGGTGGCATTTTGTACCCACTCGATTTTGTCGTTGGACTTTAGGCGCTTGGCGATTTCCTCGTCACAAAACAGTTTTGTGGACCAAGTCATCAAGGTCACTTGGGAACAAATGGTAGCAAGGTACAACGCATATTGCACGGCGCTGTTGCCATCGCCCACCACTACAACGGGCTTATCTTTGTAGAAAGAGCCATCGCAAACAGCACAAAAGCACACGCCACGGCCTATGAGCTCGCTTTCGCCCTCCACGCCTAGATGTTTGTGGGATACGCCACTTGCAATGATGACGGACTTTGCTTGATACTCCGAGTACTCGGTGGTAACAACAAAGTGACGTGTTGGCTCGTTTACCAACGCAACCGCTCCGCTACCCATGTCGAACTCGACACCGTGGGCAATTGCTTGCTCAAACATGTTGTTGGCAAGGGTTGCGCCGTCAACGCTATCCACACCGGGGAAGTTTTCAATTTTTGGTGCGGTTGCCATTTGGCCACCAAAGGCATTTTGCTCAAGTAGCATCACGCTTTTTCCAGCGCGAGCAACGTAGAGTGCCGACGTTAGGCCTGCTGGACCGCCACCGATAACAATTACATCGTACATAGTTAATTTACTTTGCGCTTTCCGCCCACTTGCGGATGTTGGAAGCGTTTTCGTAGATAGAGTAACTCTCGCCATCGGCAACAACCAACGTTGGAGTCATCTTGATTTGAAGTTTGTTTGCAAGCGCTGTGTTTTTGGTTGCGTCCACTTCGTCGAAGTCGATACCAAGTTTGCCAAGCATCACTTCCGCCATTTTGCAGTTGGGACATTTGTCTTGAACAAACAAAATTGGTTTTGCAACGGCAACGTCAGCCTTTTGTTCAACGGAGGCAGTTTGCACACCGCTGTGTTTTAGAACACTGTTTTGTGGATCGTAGAGTTTACGTTCCTTCCACTCTTGAGTTTTGCCGTCGTTCCAGTTTTGAACAGGACGGTAGTAGCCTGTGATACGAGAGTAAACTTCCGTTCTCTTACCGCAAACTGGGCAAACGTTAACTTCGCCGGAAAGGTAGCCGTGGTCAACACATACCGAGTAGGTTGGGCTGATTGTGTAGTAAGGAAGGCGGTAGTTTTCCGCAATGGTACGAACAAGTTTCATAGCCGATTGCCAGTTGGGTAATCTTTCGCCAAGGAAGGAGTGGAAAACTGTACCGGATGTGTACAAAGTTTGAAGTTCGTCTTGGATATCCAATGCATCGAAGATATCTGCTGTGTAGCTTACTGGCAAGTGAGAACTGTTTGTGTAGTAAGGAGTTGCATCGTCGCTCTTGCTTGCAGCAATGATATCTGGGTAGAGTTTACGGTCGTGCTTTGCAAGACGGTAGGATGTGCTTTCCGCAGGGGTTGCTTCCAAGTTGTACAAATCGCCGTACTTTTCTTGGTAGTCGGAAAGTCGCTCGCGCATGTGATTCAACACTTGTTGAGTGAATTGTTGTGCTTTGTCGCTTGTCAAGTCGCAAGCAAGCCAACGAGCGTTAAGGCAGGCTTCGTTCATACCAACAAGACCGATTGTGGAGAAGTGGTTATCGAAGGAGCCAAGGTAACGTTTTGTGTAGGGGTACAAGCCGTTTTCCATAAACTTTGTGATGGCATTACGCTTGATCTTTAAAGATCTTGCTGCGATATCCATAATTTTGTTCAAACGGTTATAGAAGTCCTTTTCGTCTGTGGCAAGGTAGGCAATACGAGGCATGTTGATAGTTACAACGCCAACGCTACCGGTGCTTTCGCCACTACCAAAGAAGCCACCAGACTTTTTGCGCAGTTCGCGTAGATCCAAACGAAGACGACAGCACATACTGCGAACGTCGCTTGGTTCCATATCGCTGTTGATGTAGTTGGAGAAGTATGGTGTGCCATACTTGGCGGTCATTTCGAACAACAACTTGTTGTTTTCCGTTTCCGACCAGTCGAAATCTTTTGTGATGGAGTAGGTTGGGATTGGATATTGGAATCCACGGCCGTTAACGTCGCCTTCGATCATGGTTTCGATAAAGGCTTTGTTTACCATGTCCATTTCCTTTTTGCAATCTTTGTAGCAGAAGTCCATTTCCTTGCCACCAACGATACATGGAAGTTCAGCAAGGTCGGCAGGAACTGTCCAGTCCAAAGTGATGTTGGAGAATGGCGCTTGTGTACCCCAACGGCTTGGGATGTTTACGCCGTAAACAAAGGATTCGATGCACTTTTTGGTTTGTTCGTAAGTGAGGTTATCCACCTTTACAAATGGGGCAAGGTAGGTATCGAAGGAACTGAATGCTTGCGCGCCAGCCCACTCGTTTTGCATGATACCAAGGAAGTTTACCATTTGGTTGCAAAGTGTTGCAAGGTGCTTTGCTGGGCCGGACGTAATTTTGCCTGCAACACCACCCAAGCCCTCTTGGATGAGTTGCTTAAGTGACCAACCTGCGCAGTAGCCTGTGAGCATGGAAAGGTCGTGGAGGTGGATTGCTGCGCTACGGTGTGCTTCGGCAATTTCCTCATCGTAGATTTCCGAAAGCCAGTAGTTTGCTGTGATTGCACCGCTGTTGGAAAGAATCAAACCGCCAACGGAGTAGGTAACGGTGGAGTTTTCCTTTACGCGCCAATCGGCAACCTTGAGGTAACTATCTACAACGGACTTGTAGTTGAGCATTGTTTCGCTGATGTTGCGAACTTTTTCGTGTTGTTTGCGGTACAAGATGTATGCCTTGGCAACGTCTACGTAGCCTGCTTGAATGAGGACAGTTTCTACGCTGTCTTGGATATCTTCGACGGTGATGTAACCATCGACAATTTTATCGGAAAAATCTGCAGTAACCTTCAACGCGAGCATATCGATAATATCTTCGTTGTAGGCCTTGTTTTTTGCATCAAATGCCAAGGTAATGGCTCTGCTGATTTTGGAAAGATTGAACTCTACAATTTTGCCGTCTCTTTTTCTTACGCTGTACATGTTTCCTCCGTGCGAACTTTTTCGCTTGTGTTATATTGGGATAGCAGAGCCACCTTGCTAAAATAACAAAGTGGCCGTGCTCGTAAAACTTAAAACTTTGCCCCAACAAGTTGGGACGGTTACTATTCTACAACACAACATATGGGTTTGTCAACGGGAAAAAGCTATTTTAAACACAATATATTGTGGTTTGTTTTCATTATTGATACTACATATTGTATGTCAAACATAGTACTTTGCCAGACATAAACAACGCAAAAATGGCACTTTTTGCCCACTTTTGGCACACTTCTACCCAACCAAGCCACAAGGCAATAACAGTTTTGTATCAATGTCTAACATAACAACCCCTGTGCTGGTGACACAAGACTTTGTGTGGGCAATTTTTGCAGTCGCTAAAGCGCCAGGAAGAGTGCGTTTGTAATAGCGAAAAAATAGTGGCAGTTGTTCGCTCAAAATAAAAAAATGGGTATTGACTTTGCCCTTGCAGAGTAGTATACTATTGCTGTCAAAAAGATTGCGTAGATGCAATCCTGAGAAGGTTATTTCATACCTTAGTGAACTCCATTTAGAAAGAGAGAAGGGCCTCCATCACCCTTCTCTTTTTTTTGTTGTTTTTTGGGATTGTTGGCTTTACACGTCGCGCCCTACGATTGTCGAATATCTGCTACGTAGGGGAGGATACCATCCTCCCGCATCCTGCCAGTAATGTGCAATAAAAAAACGGGCGGATATGGAATAGGACCTACAAAGTCGTGAGACAATGTAGGAATATTTCGTAATGTTCGGGAGGATGATATCCTCCCCTACAATTGAATTGTTGCGGTTAGATTGGGTTGGTTGGTAAAATGCGGGCGGATATGGAATAGGCCCTACGATTGAATTGTTGCGGTTTGATTGGGTTGGTGGGAAGATGAGGACAACCAAAGCTCAACCCTACGTAGACAACAAAAAAGGCTCTCCGCAGGGGAGAGGCCTCATAAGGTTGCTAGTTCAAATTGTTTTGGCAAAATCAAACTCCGCGCAGTTGCACGTTCTTGACGTACTTTTGCAGGATGGATTGGTAGCGCTTCAAAGTTTGCTCGTCACAGCCGATGGTTGTGGGATCGATCAAATCGCCACTGTCCACAAACTGTTGCAGGTACACCACTTTGGCGCCGTCAAGAAATTGCCCCATTTGCTCGATGGACGCGTCGTCGTGCAAGTTGCCGGTGACGGTTGTGCGGAACTCGTAGTCCACCATGCCCAACTTCAAAAACTCGACACTTTGGCTGATTGCGGACATATCCACGTTGGCGCCCACAGTTTGGGGGTACATTTGGGGGCTGTTTTTGACGTCCATGGCAACGTAGTCCACAAGGCCGAGCTCTACAAGTTGCTTGAGTTTTGCAGGGAATGCGCCGTTGGTATCCAATTTTACAAGGTAGCCAAGGTCCTTGACTTTTGCCAAAAACTCGGCAACGTCCCTTTGCAAAAGTGGTTCGCCACCGGTAAGACACACTCCTTCCAAAACGTTTTTGCGCTTTTGGAGAAATGCCAAAATTTGCTCCTCAGTTAGCAAATCCACATTGCTACTTACAAGGGAATTGTTGTGGCAAAATGGGCAGCGGAAATTGCATCCAACGGTAAACACCGTGCATGCCATTTTGTTGGGGTAGTCCAACAAGGTTAGTTTTTGAAGTCCGCCAAATTTCATTTTGTCACCTTTTTGACCTGCATGTACTAGGCAGGCCTTTTTTTGTTTGTTAGTTTTGTTGCTTTTTTGTATTGCTTGGAAAACTGTTGTAGAAAGCCTTTGATAAGTGCAAAACCATCCACAGTAACCTTCCAAAACGTTTGCAGTTTATTGTTAAAAGTTGCACAAATCCTGCGATAAATTGCCTACAATAACCACGGAAAACATCCGCAAAACAACTGTAAAAATTGCAAAAAATTACCACTAAAACTGCGCAAAAATTGTGGTAAATACCCACAAAAACGCGGATACGTGGTTGTTTTTTGATAACTAAATCTCGCTGTGTAGTTTGGCAAGTTCCGTTGCAATTTTGCTTGCAAGGCGTGCGTTGTTGAACACAAGTTGGATGTTGGATGCCAAACTTTGTCCACCGGTCAACTTTTGTATTTTGTCCAGCAAAAATGGAGTGATGTTTTTGCCTGTGATGCCAAGTTCGTCCGCCTCAACAAGCGCCTTTTGGATGTTTTCGTTGATGTAATCAGGGTCCATTGCGTACTCATCGGGGATGGGGTTGGCAATCAGCATACCGCCTTGAAGTCCCATTTGTTCCTTGGCAAAAAATGCATCGGCAATTTGCTTGGGGGTATCCAAGCGGTAGTCCACCTTGAAACCACTTTTTTGCGTGTAGAAGGCAGGCATATCTTCCGTTTGGTAGCCAACAACTGGCACACCGCGAGTTTCCAAGCACTCGAGAGTCAATCCGATATCCAAAATGGATTTTGCTCCGGCGCACACCACCATCACGCTTGTTTGTTGAAGTTCGTCTAGGTCGGCGGAGATATCCATTGTGTTTTGCGCATTGCGGTGTACACCACCGATACCGCCAGTTGCAAACACCTTGATACCTGCAAGGCTAGCAATGTACATTGTGGTTGCAACAGTTGTTGCGCCATCGAGTTTGCCGGCCACAATAAATGGCAAATCTCTGCGAGAAACTTTGGCAACTGCTGTACCGCGCTTGCCGAGATGCTCAATTTCCTCCGCGGAGCAACCAACGGTTAGCACACCACCAATGATGGCAATTGTTGCAGGCACGGCACCATTGTCGCGAACGATTTGCTCCACCTTTTGCGCCGTCTCTACGTTTTGTGGGTAAGGCATACCATGGGAGATGATTGTGGACTCCAACGCTACAACGGGTTTGTCGTGAGCGATTGCATCAAGCACTTCGTTAGACACTTTTAGAAACTTTACCATGGGAAATCTCCTTGCGTTTTAGTATTTTTTGAACAACGGCAAACATCACTACCATCAGCACCAAAAAGATTGCCAAAAAGTAGGGATAAAATGCCATAAATTTTGTAGAAATAAGTCCAAACAACGGTGGCATCAACGCACAACCTGTGTAGGCAAATGCCATTTGCACACCAATGATGGCTTGGGAGTTTTGCTCGCCAAAGTTACTTGGGGTGGAGTGGATGATGGCTGGATACACCGGAGCGCATCCCACACCTGTCAAAACTAGGCCAATGTAGCACAAAATGGGGTTTTCGATTGGTAGCATGATGCACACGATACCCACCGCTATCACCACCGAGCCAATAACAATCAGTTTGTTGTCGCCCAGTTTGTTGGACACAAATCCGCAAGCAAAACGGCCGGCCGTGATACCAATAAACAGCAAACTGCCAAAGGTTGCGGCAGTTGTTTCGTCGATGTGGCGCACGTTTACCAAATAGCTTGATGCCCACAACATTGCCGTTTGCTCCAATGCGCAATATGCCAAAAACATCATAAGCAGGGGCACAATACCCTTTACCTTCAAGGCGTCAACAGTTTTAACATCCGATCGTTTTTCCTCTGCGGAGGACTTTTTCCACAAAGGCAAGGATACAAACAGCAAAACTGCTATTACCATTTGAACAACAGAAATGGCGCTATAACCGCCCTTCCAGCCGTACTGAGTCTTTAGGCATTCGCCCATTACAAAGGGGCTTGTGAGCGCTCCTACGCCCCAAAAAGCGTGTAGCCAGTTCATGTGCTTGGAGGAAAAGTGCAATGCCACGTAGTTGTTGAGCGCGGCATCCACACCACCTGCGCCAAGGCCAAATGGAATGGCCCAAACAATCAGTTGCCAAAACTTGGTGGAAAGGGAAAATCCCAACAATGCCACCGCCGTCATGGTTGTGGAAATGGCGGTAACAAGCCCTGCACCCAACTTTTTTGTTAGAAAGTTGGACATCACGCTAGACAAAATTGTGCCACAAGTAATGGTTATTGTGACGATGCCCGCGTACGAAATGGGCACACCAAGTTGCACTTGCATCACCGGCCAAGCGCTACCAAGCAAACTATCCGGTAGGCCAAGGCTAACAAATGCAAGATATATCAATGCTATTAGCAATGCTATCATAAAAAAGTGTTAAATCCTCTAAAACGTTTGGTAATTGTAATTATTGTTTGTGTTATAATTATTGCATTATTGCAAAATATTGTCAACACATAGGCAAAAGATTGGCGCAAAATTGTTGGGATATCCACCAATATTTGCCATTGACGAAAGGACAATTTTACTGTATAATGTATTTAGTGAAGTTTGCGTTTGCGCAAAAAACACCAAAAACAAACTGCCCGCAACCTACTCCGCTTGCATTTGCGGAAGATGCCGACACATCAACAAAATACGTCAAAAATCTGTTTGGATAACAAAATTGCCAAACAGTCAAAGGAAAACTATGTATAACCAAGCACTTGAACTCATCAAAAAGTACGACACAATCATCATCCACCGTCACACAAGCCCCGATGGCGATGCTATCGGTAGCCAAGTTGGCCTAAAGCACGTCATTTTGGCAAACTTCCCCAACAAAACTGTGTACATCGTGGGCGACTTGACCAAGCGCTACGCTTTTGTGGAAGATTGGGAGCCAAACGAAATTGCCGACCAAACCTACAACGGCGCACTTGCAATTGTGCTGGATAGTGGCGCACCACACCTTGTTTCCGACGACCGTTACACTCTTGCCGAGGCAACACTTAGGTTCGATCACCACTTGTTTGTGGAAAAGTTTTGCGACGTGGAAATTGTGGATACCTCCTTTGAAAGTTGCTGTGGCCTAATTGCCCACTTTGCAAAGCATTGCAACCTAACAATGGATAGCGTTGGCGCAAAGGCGCTTTACACAGGCATGGTTACCGACAGCGGTCGTTTCCGCTACGACAGCGTAAACAGTCAAACTTTCGAGTGCGCGTCCTACCTTATGCAATACCCATTCGACACAAACGACATCTACGCAAACTTGTACGCCGATGACTTTGCAAACATCCAACTGCGCGCAAAGTTCACTTTGAAAATCCAATTCAGCCCCAAAAACATTGCCTACATCTACACCACCCACCAAGAATTGTTGGAAAGTGGAGCTGACGAGTTTGCCGTATCGCGCGGTATGGTGGGCACAATGAGTGACATCCGCGGCGTAAACATTTGGGTAAACTTTACCGAAACGGACCACGGTGTGCTTTGCGAACTGCGCTCCAACAAGTACAACATCAACCCCATTGCCGTAAAATACGGCGGTGGCGGACACCAAAAAGCAAGTGGCGCCTGCGTGGAAAACTACGACGTGGCAATGCAAATGCTTGCAGATTTGGATGCAATGATGGAGTAATTTCCCGCCACGTGTCGCAAAAAATCTCAACTTGTGTAAACAATATCAAAAGCCTCCCTTGTGTAAAGGGAGGTGCCGAGTTAACACGAGGCGGAGGGATTGTTTCCATCAAGCCAATCCCTCAGTCACCTACGGTGCCAGCCTTCGGCCCCGGTCGCAAACATAGTTTACTCCCCGCTTTAGCTATAAACAACACACCGTGTTGTTTGCTTAACGCGTCGCGCCCTTTACACAAGGGAGCCTTTCAAAGGGTTGTTTGCTTTACACATCGTGCCATTTGCACAAGGAATCCTGCAAAAAGTTCGGCGCAAAGTTACCAATATCACCCCAAATTGCACACAAAAGTACAAAATTGTACAAAACTTCCCAAGATAATACAAAATAGGAAATATACACACATGACACAACATCAAACACTCCAAGCAATCTTGGACAAAATCAAAAGTTACAACCGTATCATCATCACACGCCATCGCCGTCCCGACGGTGATGCAATCGGCTCTTCCCGCGGACTTGCCGGCATTTTGCGTTGCTCCTTCCCCGAGAAGGAAATCTACACCCAAACGGAGGACTCTTCTAACTACCTGGCGTTTTTGGGAGAGGACGATGCGCCCATCGCAGAGGAATTGTACGCAGATGCCCTTGTTATCGTAACTGACACGGCAAATCTCCAACGCATTTCCAACAGTAAGGTGCATTTGGCAAAGGAAATCATCAAAATCGACCACCACATCGACATTGCCCCCTACGGCAACATCAGTTGGGTGGAGGACTTGCGTAGTTCCTGTAGCGAAATGATTGCCTACTTCTATCAACACTTCCAAAATGAGCTCAAAATTGACGTGGCAACTGCAACCTACATCTACACCGGCATGGTAACAGACAGCGGTCGTTTCCGCTACGAATCCACCAATGGCGACACAATGCGCCTTGCCGGCATGCTGATGGACATGGGCATCAACACCGAGTGGCTTTTTGCAAACTTATATCTTCAAGACTTCGACTCCTTCAAGTTCGAGTCCTTCGTGCACGAAAACATGAAGCGATCCCCAAACGGCGTTGTGCACATCCACATTGATGACGAAATTCAACAAAAGTTTGGCTTGACACTCGAGCAAGCAAGCGAGGCGGTATCCTTTATGAACTCCATCAAAGGTAGCCTGTGCTGGTTGGCGTTCATCAACTGCCCAGACGGCACAATCCGCGTGCGCCTACGCTCCAGATTTATGGAAATCAACGCCCTTGCGGAAAAATACGGCGGTGGCGGTCACCAATGCACCGCTGGCGCAACCTTGACGGACGTAAATGACATCGCAAAAATGGTTGCAGATGCCGATGAGATGGTTGCCGACTACAAAAACACTCACGAGGGCTGGCTATGAGAATACTTGTTACCAACGACGACGGTATCGAAAGTGTTGGCCTAAAAATACTTGTCGAGTGGGCAAAAAAATTGGGCGACGTTACCATTTGCGCGCCAGCGGTACAACAAAGCGCACAATCCCACGCTATCAACATCCACGACCCAATTGAGGTGCACAAAGTGCCCTACATGGAAGGCGTTACCGCTTATGCTGTTAGTAGCACTCCTGTGGACTGCGTTCGCTTTGCAACTTTGGGGCTAAAAACCACCTACGACCTGATTCTTTCCGGCATCAACCGTGGCTTCAACCTGGGCGAGGACATCCTTTACAGCGGTACTTGCGGATGCATCTTCGAGGCAAAACTGCGCAATATCAAAGCGGTGGCATTTTCCACCGACCCAAGCACCTTCGAGGGGGTTGCGCCACAGCTGGATGCCGCATGGAACTTTATCCAAGACAACAACCTTTTTGACTACGCCGACCTGTACAACGTAAACATCCCGCTTGAGCCAAAGGGCATTTGCCTAACTCGCCAAGGGGATGCCTACTTTACAGATAGTTTCGACAAACTGGACGACACACACTACAAGCAAAACGGCTACTGCATCCATGTTAACCAATTTGACTTGACCGTGGATACCGATGCAACCATCAGCGGATACGTTAGCGTTACACCACTTTCCATCCGCCGTGACGACCGCGTGGCATTTGAATTGGCGAAAAAGGGTTTGAAATAATTTAGATAACGTAGGGGCGGATTCCATATCCGCCCGCATCTTGTGAAAGGCTCCCACCCTGGGGGAGCTGGCACGCAAGTGCCTGAGAGGGCAAAAAAATGTGGGACGCGACGACCGCGTGGCATTTGAATTGGCGAAAAAGGGGTTGAAATAGTGGTCTGTTCGCCGAGATCCCAAATGCCATTTGTGTCATTTGATCCTCGTTACACTTGGATTTCGACTACGCCCACCGACACCGCAAGGTGTCATTCTGAGCTTGTCGAACTTTTGGGGTACCCAAAAGCACGAGCGAAGCCGAGTGGAATCTCGGTGGGCTACGCTCAGGATGACAAACGGCGAACACCTTTGTTGCGTTTGAATTGGCAAGCAAAAATTTGAAATAGAAATATTGATACAAAACATCTTGTGCGGGAGGATAATATCCTCCCCTACTTTTTTGTTCACA